>JASIKQ010000003.1 GCA_030049565.1 Candidatus Sulfotelmatobacter sp. | reverse complement strand
CTGCGGCGTCTCCGATGACGGTAAGAAATCATACGCAGTGGTCGGCCAAATCGGCCGCCGCAAGCCGGTTCTGAAAAGGCCGCTCACCTCCGAGAAAGCCGCGAGCGCAGAAACAGCTCCAGAACTGAGAGATCCACCACTTATCTGTCCCCTCCCAACTTGGCAACGCGATCCGGCCCGCGTGACGTTCGAACCAGCAGCCCTCCCCAGGCAGACGTTCGCCATCCGCGGCCAGGTTGTCGATGTAATAACAGAAGACCAGGAGGATGAAGAAGAAGCGTCAAAGTGAGGAGCATTCATTTTCGACGCTTCTGCGCAACAAATATGCCCCATTACCTGAAACTGGATTCGCGGACGAAGCCAGTCCGGGCCGGAGACAGAAAGCGTCTTACTCCCGCTGCATGACTTCGTCGATCACGGCTTTGCCGCCTTTATCCACACTGATGACTTTGTGGATAGGGGCGTAGCCGGTCATCGTGATGTCAACGACATAGTTGCCGGGGTCAAGGACGAATTCGACGGGCGAGGTTTTGTCCAGCATGTGCTGGTTTACGGCGACTTGCGCGCCTTTGGGCTGAGTCTTGACGCTCACCGCGCCCATCCCTTGCGCGTCCTTGCCACCGAAAATCTTTTTGATTTTGCCCGTAGTACGAATATCGTCAACGTTGCCGAGTGCGCGCAATGTGGGCGTGAAGCTGACGGTCTGGCCGAGAGTGAATTGGGCGGTGGTGGTTTCGTCGATGTATCCCGGCTTCCGCACCAGCACGACGTGAGAGCCGCCGCCGAGGCTGATTTGCGCAGGCGTGAGTTTGCCCGTGTCTTTGCCATCGATGTAAACGTTGGCTCCGGCAGGAGTGCTGGAAACCGCCAAGGCCGCAGTTAGCTGGTTGAGGCGGGTAGAAACGAAGGCCTTGCTTCCGGAAGCGACGGCAACCGTGCGCGAATCAGTGATGTAGCCGGGCTTGGTGATGGTGATCGAATGCTGGCCTGCGCTGACACCGGATAGAGTGAATGGCGTAACCCAGGAGGGATCGCTTCTGCCGTCGATCTGAACCTGCGCGCCCTGGGGCGTGGAATCAAAGGCCATTTGTCCAGGCACGATGACGGGGGCCGGGGCAGCAACAGTTTTTTTCTTCGCGTACTTGGTGTGCGCGGTTGCGTAGGTGGCGCGAGTAGGCGCAGGCTCGGCTACAGGTTCTGGAGTCGACGGCTCAAATGGCGTGGCTGAAGGCGCTGGTTGTGGTGCCACCGGCTGAGGCCGCGGCGCGGGCTGAACGGGCGCGGCTGGCGCGGGCGCCGGGACACTTTGCTCGGCGGTAGCTCGAGGCGCATCGGAATCGGTATTCAAGCTTTGGATGTGCATGACCAACGCGATGGCGATGCCCAGAATCACCACTGCAGCCCCGGCAATGGAATAAATGATCAGGCGCGGCGGTACGTTTTTGATTTCTTTGACCGCCTTTTCGGCGATCTCGCGAGGATCGACCTTCGGTTTGTCAGATTGCTGCTGAAAAGTCACGTCGGCTGCGAGCGGAAGAGGTTGATGGATGGATTCGGCCGGCGTGGGCGGCGCGATATAGATTTCCTTCAGCGGAGGCATTTCTTCCAAATCCGAAAAGCTTACGCCGGCGGAGCCACGCGGGGCATCTTCGGCCATCATGGGATCGACTGCGATTTTTGGAGCCTCCGCAGCCTGCGACAGGGGCGACTGAAATTCAGGTTCCTGGGTTTCGGGAACAATCGTGGCCTCATCGGCGGTGGCCGAAGACATTGAAGGCGACGGTGCAGCCGGGCTGGCAGCCTTGAAGCGGGGTGCTGACGCTGGTTGCGCGCCCACGCTTGCTGCAGCGGCGGCCGTTTTCTCCGCTGCGGCGCCTTTGTTCGTGGTAGATGCCGATTGAACTGGTCTCGCCGAAGCAGATTGTCCGGGCTTGACTCCCAGCGGACGCGGCGGAACGGGTGGCATCGGCTTGGCAGTAGACGCTGCCGCAGGTTTTGTGACGGCAGGTTTCGCGGGTGCTGGCGCGGGCTTCGCGGCACTCGACGCAGGAACTGGCGCTGGTTTGGCTGCGGCCTGTTTCGCTCCCGTCGCAGCGGAGGCTGTTGCTGCAGGTCTGGCTGTGCTCGCAACCGGCGTGCCGATAAATTTCGCCTGATTGGCGGCCTTCACCGCGTCGGGAATAACGACGCTCGATTTTGCGACCGTGGTTTGCTTTGCGCCTTGCGGCTTCGATTCCTTGCATTGTTCCAGATCGTCGAGCAGTTCTCTTCCATTCTGGTAGCGCTCGCCGGGGTCTTTCGCCAGCGCTTTCATGATCAAATCGCTCAACAAGGGATGAAGCTTAGGATTTATGTCCCTGGGCGGAACCGGCGTATTCTCAACGATGCACTGGCGCAGAGTTTCCGCATCCTGGCAGTCGAATGCCTTTTGGTCGGTGACCATCTCATAAAAAATCGCGCCCAGACTGAACAGGTTCGAGCGCGCGTCGATAGGCTCGCAGCGAATTTGCTCGGGAGACATGTAGTAGAGCATCGGCGGCACTTCAGGCATGCGCTCCACGAACTTGCCCGCGCTGGAGATGCCGAAACCGAGAACGCGAACCCCGCCATCCCATCCGCACATGATCTTGTCGGGCTCCAGGCTGAAGTGGAAAACCTGGTGCGAGTGGGCGTGATCGAGCCCGCCGCAAACCTGACGGCCGATATCGAGCAGGTCCCAGATGGAAAATCCTTCTTTGCGCGTCAGCATGGTGCCGATGCTGTTGCCCTGGATGTACTCCATGGCGGCGCAGAACTGGCCGTCGATCTGGCCGGCGCCGTAGACCGGCGGGATGTTGGAATGACTGAGGACTTTGCTGGCCTGCGCCTCATCGAGCAGGCATTTTTCCAGCTCGGCGGCGCGCTCGCCGAAGGCGGAAAGCTGAATCGCTTTCAGAGCGACGGTCTGGCTGGTTTGCGGATCGTTAGCCTTGTAAACCGCGCTGGTCGAAGACTTGGCAATCTCGCTCAGGATCTCGAAGTGGCCGATCTTGGTGGACATGGTTTCGTGCCCCTCATCACAGAAAACAGCCGCATTTCTCCCAGAGAACTGCGTGTTCAGAACCCGGCAGGATGTGCGTAGGATAGCGCTCAGGAGATTCGGATTCGAGTTACCGAAGTACCGTTAATTTCCCACGCGCCCATCGACAGGCTGCGCTGCTTGCCGCGCAGATACAATGTCGGCAAATGCGGATTCCGCTCTGGATGAAGGTGTTTTGGACGCTGTGGGTGATCGTCTGGGCGCCGCTTTACTGGCGGGCGTACGGGGCGCAGAATTTTCTCTTCTTCTGCGATCTGGGCAACATTCTCATCGCAATGGCTCTCTGGCTCGAGAGTTCGCTGATATTTTCCTGGCAGGCGGTGAGCCTGCTTTTGTTTCAAACTCTGTACCTTGTCGATCTTACCGGCGCTCTCTTGAGTGGACGGCATGTGATCGGCGGCACGGAATACATGTTCGACGCGCACATTGCGCTATCGATCCGACTGCTTAGCCTGTTTCATGTGGTGACGCCGCCCTTGCTGCTGTGGGCGATCTGGAAGCTCGGTTACGATCGCCGGGGATGGATTTGTCAGACGGTGACCGCGTGGATTGTGGCGCCGATCAATTATTTCTGGCGTCCGCAATACGATGTGAACTGGGCACGCGGACCATTTTTTCGCGAACAGCATGTGCTTCCGGGTCTTCTATATTTATTGATGTATCTAATCGTCGTTCCAGTCGCGGTGTATTTCCCGACGCATCGTTTTCTGATATGGCTCACCCAGAGATGGCGTAGCAGCACTTCAGGGGCTAAAGCCCACGCCGATCCTTGACGCTTATCGCGGCGCTAACGCGCCGCTCTTTCAGGGATCACGCAAACAAATCTATTGCTGGCCCGGCGGATCTGCCTGAATGTCATCCTGAGCAAGCGTTCTTTGCGCAGCGAAGAGCTTGCCCTGAGGTGAAGCCGAAGGGATCTGGGCGAGCCGCGCGCTATCACGGAGCCTGCCTGAGAGAGCGCAAGCGTCGAACGGGGCGCGTACGGCTCGCATCCTCTCAAACTGACCCATTATCTATTGTTTGCCCGGCCTGTCTGAATTTTTTTCTTCGCTTTCTTTCTGGTTGGCGGTTTTCTGAACTGCGCCTTTGATCTTCTCGCTGCCGGGACCACCGTCGGAGCTTAGGTACAAAGTTTGCGAAGGCCGGGCGAGGTTTGCGGGCGAATCCTCAACGTATTTCATGATCTGAAGAAGCAGATTCTCGCGCACGTTTGCAAAAACGTCAAAGTTCTGCGTCAGGACGTAACCCACGACTTCTACGTTGATCGAAGAAGCTGTAATTTCAACCAAACGAACTCGTGCGGTGGAGGCTTCGATTTTGTCATTGCTCGTGAGCAGGCGACGCATTTCGGCCAGCACGGCGGCCAGATGTTCGGAGGATGTGTCGAGGTGAAAATTCAGCACGGTTTTGAAGAGCATCTTCTCCCGGCGGCTGAGATTTTCCACGTTGATGGTGGCGACCGTGCCATTGGGAATCGCAAGCAGCGTTCTCTCTTCCGTGCGCACGCG
>JASIKQ010000433.1 GCA_030049565.1 Candidatus Sulfotelmatobacter sp. | reverse complement strand
GGAGTGGCGAAGGCGCAGATTGAAGCCTCGGGGCCGACGGTGATTTCGGTGGCGTCGGGAGTGGTGATGGGGAACGAACTGCGCATTGGAGGGCAGCCATGAGCCGGGGGATGCGATTAGCAATGCGCATGCTGCTCGCAGCTTTTGTGTCGCTGACCTTTGCGCTCGCCGCGTATGGCGCCGATAACGATGTGCGGGTGGAGATGGATTCGCGCAGAGCGGGGCCGCGGGCGATGGAGCCGCTCTCGGAGCGCGGCATTCAGCGCGACTATCGATCGGCGTGGGCGAGCATCGCGCAGGCTCTGGAGTTCAACGCGCTCGATCCGCTGGACGGGCCATTTGCCGGGAGCGCGGAGAAGTGGCTGAAGGAAACCGTACTCAGCCAACAGCGCTCGGGATTAAGCCAACGATATATCGATCAAAATCACAAAGTGGAGACGGTATTTTACTCGCCTGAAGGCGATGTGATGGAGCTGCACGACACGGCGGAGTATCAACTGCAAATTATGGATGGCGGTAGGGCCATTCACGATGAGCATGTGATCACACATTATGTGGTGCTGATGACTCCTGCGGCGGATCGATGGGTGGTGCGGCAGTTGCAGGCGGTGCCGCACTTTTAGCAAACTTCGCGCGAGGCAAACACAAGGCCACAGGGCTACAGGGTAATGCTCTTGCCCACGGGGCGTGGCTTCCCACCTGAAAGGCATTGCCAACCGCGTTGTTTCCTCCCGCATCTTAATTCCACGCGGAAAACTCATCGCAACGAATGGGGGCTGTATTTGTCGAAGGCGCTGCTTAGTTTGTGCATTGGCTGTTTTGTAATCGCAAGCGGATGCACGACGCCGGGCATGCATCGCGGGCTGCTTGCGAGCGGGCAAGCCCCATTGCTCCAGCCGAAGCTGCTGGCGGTCTACATGCCGTGGTTTGGCGATCACACGCACATCGATGTCGGGTACTCGAGCGACGATCCGGCCGTTCTGCGCAAGCAGATCGAGCAGGCGAGGCACATGGGGATTTCGGCGTTTGTGGTGGATTGGTATGGGACGATGCGTCCCTACTCCGACCACAATTTTGCCCTGCTGCAGGCGGCGGCGAGTGACGCCCATTTTCAAGTGGCGCTGCTCTACAACGAGCCGGAAGACGCGGACGAGGACGACTCGACGGACGAGGCGGTTGCCGCTATGGACAAGGCTTACCGGGACTACATCGGGCCAACGGCGAAGTATCGCGAAACTTATCTGACCTACAATGGACGGCCCATGATTTTCGTTTTCCCGAAGAGCCACCGTGTCAATTGGACTCATGTTCTTGAGCACTGCAGCGATTGGGAGGCGCCGCCGTTATTAATTTACGAAGACCAGCCGCAGAAAAAGTACGCCGACGCTTTCGCGGGGTCCTACGCGTGGGTGCAGCCGGGAGCGGGAGGATGGGCGCCGGATGGCAGCAACTGGGGCGAGGACTATCTGGAAGATTTTTATAAGACGATGGCCAGCCATCCCCAAAAGATCGCGGTGGGCGGTGCCTGGCCGGGCTTTGATGATACAGCGGCGGACTGGAGTCTGAATCGCCACATCGCGAATGGATGCGGCAAGACGCTGGATGAGACGCTGAATTTTTACCGGAACTATTTCGCTGCCTCTCATCCGCTGCCTTTCATGATGATTGAAACCTGGAACGATTACGAGGAAGGGACGGCGGTGGAGCGGCGGAGCGCGAGCAATTGCGGGGGCAGCAACGCGGCCGCGAGTTCGCAGGCGGCAAGCCGCTGAAGGCGGCGAACTACAGTATGCAAGGTAACAACCTGAGAGGCTGGTTTCACATCGAAGAAGCGCCGAAGTCGTGCGGCACTTTGTCCAAAAGGATGTAGCGGTTGAAATGACGGATGGCGCCAGCAATTCAACATGGTCCCTTAGACTTCTTTCCAGCCTGGTGTTGGCCAGGGATGGAAATTTCGATCTTTCGAACGTACAGATTCCGTCGGGCGATGGCGGCGAGAATGTGACTCAAATTGTCGCCAGCTGCAGGCCGCAGGATTTTGGCGAGCTGTGGGGTTTGGCAAGTTCGCACCATGTGGTCATGCGAGCCCTGCCGGCACTGCAGCGGCTGATGCCGGCTAATGCCAACGGAAAGGCGGAGTGGCTGGAGCGCGCACTGGAGAAAGAGAGCGCACGCATTCAGAACGCCTTATCTTTTGTTGGGCCGATCTGCAAGGCCCTGAGCGAGGCCGGCGACGTGGTGGTGATCAAGTCGCTCGACCACTGGCCGGACCTGGGCAGCGACATCGATCTCTACACCAATGGAAAGGGATCGGAAGTAGTCGCCATCATGCAGCAGGACTTCAACGCCAAACTGGCGGAACGGAGCTGGGGTGACCGCCTGGCCAACAAGTGGAATTTCATCGTCCCCGGCCTGCCGGAGTTGGTGGAAGTGCATGTTGGAAGATTAGGGCAGACCGGCGAGCAGGTCACAGTGACCGATTCTCTGGTGGCTCGCTCGAGCATAGCGACTTTCGATTGCCATCAGGTGCGCGTGCCTGCGGCGGAAGACAGATTGATCATCAGCACGTTGCAACGGATGTACCGGCACTTTTATCTGCGGTTGTGCG
>JASIKQ010000432.1 GCA_030049565.1 Candidatus Sulfotelmatobacter sp. | reverse complement strand
ACCGGGATATCATGGGCTCATCGTGATGCATTCACGTTATTCCGCAGGCGCAACGGCAGGGGCTCGTGTCGAATAAATACAACCGGCCCGGCGTGTACGTGGCCTGGAGAGCGGTGACGTATCGCAGCGTGATCCTTATGATTCTGGGGGGACTGCTGCTCTTTACCGCCGCTATGCACGTGGCCTTTCCCAAGTTCACGGATTCGACAGTCAAAGCCGCGGCAAATATTTCCACCGCTCTCTTCGAAAAAGTTGCCGGACTGGCCCCTCCGATTAAGGGTTCAACCATAGCGGTTGCGCAGCAGGCGCATTTTACCGCGCTCGATGGCACGGTGAAGGTGAAGAAGGGCAACAGCAACACCTGGCAGAGCGCGGACTACAACATTCCCCTCGACAAAGGCGACGTGGTGCAGACCGGCTCGGAGGGCATGGCGAAGGTGGTTTTTAATGACGGCACCAGTTATACGGTGAAGCAGGACTCGCTCATCGTGATTCAAGAGAACTCGGCCAACGACCAGCAGCAGACGAACGTGGCTGTTGCGGTGAGCACGGGAACGGTCGATCTTTCTACGGCGACGTACTCGCAAGGATCGAAATCGCAGGTGATCGTAGCGGGCGCGACGGCATCCCTGGCTCCCGAGTCGGCGGCGCAAGTGCACAACGACCCCAAGGCCGACCAGCACGAAATCCTGATGAAAAAAGGTACGGGCGAGGTCACGCGCAACGGCGAGACGGTGCAGTTGGCGAACTGGGAGAAAGTAAGCTTCCAGGCAACCCAGCCACACTTGGAGAAAGAAAAGGCCACAGGGCCGCCGACGCCAATCTCACCTGCAAACATGGCGCCGATCTTCACCGCAGGAGAATCGACGAAGGATGTGGAGTTCTCCTGGACCCCGATGGCCAACGCCGTTGCCTATCGCTTACGCATCTCGCGCAACCCCTATTTTTCGTCTACACTGGTAGATACTCGAGTCAATACAGCGGACGTCACGGTCACAAGCCTGGGCGAAGGTGCGTACTACTGGATGGTCCAGTCGTACGACTCTTCCGGGGCAGAGTCGATCGAGAGCGAGAAAAACCGCTTCACTATTATTCCCAAGAGCCGACAAAAGGAAATCATCGATCTGGAGTTAGATCCTTTTATTCAGCACGGACACGTGATTGAAGTTACAGGCAAAACCCAGGCCGGGGCGCGCGTGATGGTTAACGGACGCGAAGTGCCTATGGTAGGTACAGATGGCAGCTTCCATTACTTCACGCCGCCGCTGCCACAGGGCGAGAACGTGGTCACGATCACGGCGCAGACGGCGCAGGGCGGAGTCAACACGCAGCAGAAGAAGGTCATAATTCAGTAGAAAACGGCAACGTCACTCGGAAGGCAGCTTGACATGGGAAGCAACGGATTTCATTCATCGCGCTCTCACAACCTGAGGTCGCTGTTCAGCCTCTTCTCCAGCGATTTAGCCATCGATCTAGGCACGGCTAACACGCTGGTTTACGCCCGCGGCAAAGGCATTGTCGTCAACGAGCCCTCGATCGTCGCCATCAACAAGAATACGGGCGAAGTCGAGGCCGTGGGCAAAGAGGCGAAAGAGATGCTCGGCCGCACGCCCGGCAACATCGTCGCCATCAAGCCCATGAAAGATGGCGTCATTGCCGACTTCAAAGTCACGGAGAAGATGCTGAACTATTTCATCCAGAAAGCGCACAACCGCAAGATGCTGGTGCATCCGCGCATCGTGATCGGAGTGCCTTCCGAAATTACCCAGGTAGAAAAGCGCGCGGTCATGGACTCCGCTTATCGCGCCAAGGCTAGTGAAGTGCATCTTGTCGAACAGGCGATGGTGGCTGCCATCGGAGCGGGCCTGCCAATTACGGAACCCAGCGGAAATATGGTGGTTGATATCGGCGGTGGCACCACAGACATCGCCGTGATTTCGCTCAGCGGCATCGTTTATTCGCGATCGGTCCGCATGGCCGGCAATCAGATGGATGAAGCGATCATGAATTATTTGAAGCGCAAATATAACCTGCTCATCGGCGAGCGCACCGGCGAACAAATTAAAATGGAAATTGGCTCGGCCCATCAGCTCGACAAGCCGATGACCATGGAAATCAAGGGACGCAACCTGATCGAAGGCGTGCCCAAAACGATCACAGTTGACGATGGCGAAATTCGCGAGGCCCTGAGCGAATGCGTTTCTACTATCATGAATGCGATTCGCGTGGCGCTGGAACGCACGCCACCCGAACTTTCGGCCGACATCAGCGATCGCGGCATCGTGCTGACCGGCGGCGGCGCGCTGCTGAAGAATTTGGATAAGCGCATCCGCGAAGAAACCGGCCTGCCGGTTTCGATTGCGGACGATCCGCTGTGCAGCGTGGTGCTGGGCACGGGCAAGATGCTCAGCGACTTCAAACTATTAAGAAAAATCTCAATCGAGTAGAGGTTTCAGAGTTTCAACGTTTCAATGGTCCAAACCGGTTGATAGCATAGAGACCGGTTCCTGAGACTTTGAGACCTTTGGAACTTTGAAACTTTGAAACTTTGCAGTTATGGAAACCGTTCTTGGCCGTTACCGCAACCTGATTATTCTGGTGGGAGTGCTGTTTCTTCAGGTGCTGGGATTGGCGGTGCAAGTCAAGCGCGGCACGGATGCACAAAACACGCGTCTCATTCGTATCTGGGCGGTAGACGCGGTTACTCCCTTCGAGCGCTCGCTGATGTGGGTGCAGAACGGAAGCAGCGATCTCTGGCACAACTACTTTTACCTGCGCGGGGTACGCGCTGAAAATCGCGAACTCAAACAGCAGATCGCAAAGATGCGGCTCGATGAGGTTCGCCTGAATGAGGATGCGGCGCAGGCGCACCGCTTGCAGTCCCTGCTTGCTTTCAAAGAACAGTACATTGTCCAGACGGTACCGGCGCAGGTGGTCGGTTCCTGCGGCAGCGACCTTTCGCGCTGCGTTTACATCGATAAGGGATCAAACGACGGGCTGGCTCCCGATATGGCGGTGATCACCGCGGGAGGCATCGTGGGCAAGGTGCTGCATGTGTATCCCTCGACATCGCAAGTATTAATGATCAACGATCAGAGCAGCGGCGTGGGCGTGCTGCTGGAAAAGTCCCGCTTGCAAGGCGTGCTCCGCGGAACACTCAACGGCGAACTGATGTTGGAACGGGTGATGAGCGATGAAACCGTTGCTCCGGGAGAGACGGTGGTCAGCAGCGGCGGCGACCAGATTTTTCCCAAGGGCCTGCCGGTGGGAACGGTGACCTCGGTCAAGCCCGGAAAAGAAATGTTTCTGAGCATCAAGGTGAGATCGGCTGCTGATCTGAGCCGGGTGGAAGAGGTTCTGATCGTCACCCAAAAGCAGGAGCGTGCGCCGGTCGTAGAGGAAAGCGGGGTTCGCGTGCGTGCGGCCGATATTCTGGCGCAGCGCCTGCCTTCGGTGCCGGACAAGCCGGCAGCGGCCCCGACGCCAGCCACGGCGGGAT
>JASIKQ010000431.1 GCA_030049565.1 Candidatus Sulfotelmatobacter sp. | reverse complement strand
ACCGGTGGACGTGTCGCTGATTCCGCCACGGGCGAGGAAGTATGACGCGGCTAAATGAAAATTGCGGGCAACGTAAAACGCCCTGTCATCCTGAGCGAAGCGAAGGACCCATATATTCTGTCGGTATCAGCAATCGTGCATAGCTCTTCGCTTCGTTCAGAATGACAAACATTTTGAAAAGCTCGCGGCTAAAAGCTAATGGCTAATTCCAAATCCGTAATCCTCAAGATCAAGCGCCAACCCACTCCCAGCTCCAAGTCGTACTGGGAAGAATTTGAGCTTGCCTACAAGCCGAACATGAACGTGATCTCCTGTCTCATGGAGATTGCCGCCAACCCCGTGACGCGCGAGGGCAAGCCGACTACGCCGATCACCTATGATTCGAACTGCCTCGAAGAAGTGTGCGGGTCTTGTGCCATGCTCATCAACGGGCGCGCGCGCATGGCCTGCTCGGCGCTCATCGACAATCTCGAGCAACCGGTCCGGCTGGAACCATTTTCAAAATTTCCTGTAATCCGCGATCTCGCCACCGACCGCAGTGTGATCTTCGAAAATCTTAAGGCCGTCAAAGCGTGGCTTCCCGTTGATGGCACCTACGATCTCGGTCCTGGGCCGCGCATGACACCAGAGCATCAGGAGGAGGCTTATCCGATTTCGCGTTGCATCTCCTGCACCTGTTGCATGGAGGCGTGCCCGCAGTTCAATGAAGAAACCGGTTTCGTCGGGGCTGCAACCATCGCCCAGGTTCGTCTGTTCAACATACATCCCACCGGCAAAGTTTTGAAGCGCGAGCGTCTGGCCGCACTCATGGGCGAGGGCGGCATCCAAGAGTGTGGCTACGCTCAAAATTGCATCGAAGTCTGCCCCAAGGATATTCCGCTCACCAAAGCCATCTCCGAAATTGGCGGCGAAGTCATGGTGCAAGCCTTCACCGATCTGCTCAGGCATTGATCTTGCTGGAGTAATGAGGGGAATCAAATAACCACCGTCACAGAGCGAATGTGCTTCCGCTGCGCCATTTCACGCTTCTCCTGCGCTGATTTTCGTTGTTCCCACCACAACGGTTCTCGTGCGTTTAGTATCTAACCAGCGCCAAGTGCCTGCCCTCGGAACAGATGAGTTCGACCCGAATGTAGCGTCAGCCATGGCTTTTCGAATGCGTTGACCAACTAGGAGAATGGGTCACCCAAAAATGGCGGTAACCACTAGTAACCACCCGGCGGAGACGAGGCAAAGAACACGTTCGTAACCTCTGCCACTTGACAGCATGGCTTACAATGTCGGAACGGTTGTGGATTAACCCGTTCTAAGAATTTGGGACAGGTTTGTGAGATTACGATTACAGCGCCTACTGAGTCTGCTTCCCCTGCTGGCGTGCGTGTGCGCGCCCGCTTCGGCCGCGACCACCACGACCACGCTCCGCAAGCCCGCTCACCACCGATTTCGCCTGCACTGGACGCGCTGGAACCCCATGTTTCGGCCCTCGCACGAATCGCTATTGATCCAAAACGCTGAAATCGATCGTCTCGAGTTACCCCGCATTCAGGATGACGACGAATTGGAAGCACTGAAGGAAAGCGGCGCATTGCAGCCGATCATAGCCAACGAATCATTGCGCTTCGATCCGCGCCTCGATCCTTCACGCCGCTATTGCCGCCCGTGGACACGCGATTTCGTCCAGGACATCGCTCAGGCCTACTACCACCGCTTTCACGAGCAGATTCAGGTGAATTCAGCCGTGCGTACGGTAAAGGTTCAGAAGAAATTACGTCGGCACAATCGCAACGCCGCTCCCGCTGAGGGCGAGACTGCTTCATCTCATCTCGCCGGACTCACGGTTGACCTGCAGCGCCGCGGCATGACCAAAGAGCAAGTTCAATGGATGGAGCGCTACCTTTTCTACATGAAGTCTCTTGGTTTGGTTGAACCCGAAGAAGAGCGCCGCCAGTGGGTCTTCCACATTATGGTTTCCGGCCGATACGCCGACTGGCGCGAGACCCAGGACATCGTGCCCATCGATCGCCCCGAACCCGTCGCCGTCAGCGCCGAAAGCCGCGCCGAATAGTTGCTTTCACGTCGTGTATTGCGCTTCCCCGTTACCGAACGACCAGTTTTCCCAGGCTACCTCGACCAAATTGATCATCAGGTTCTCCCGCTTCAGGCAGGGAGTTTCAGCCAGAATTTCAGCCATGCGCCGGAATAGCTTGCGTTTCTGCGCTAGCTTGCGCCCGGCAGAGAGCGTGATCTGCACCATCACGATGTCGTCGGTTCTTGGGATGCCCAGATAGTTCGCGTCACAAATAATGTCAGAGGCAGGATGCTCAGTGATGATCTGAAAACGGTCATCGGCAGGCGCTCCTGCGCCTTCCACCAGGGCGCGGTGCACGCCGTCGGCAATTGCTCTCTTGTATTGTTCGGTTTTGCCTTCGCGCAGATCAATTCGAACCAGCGGCATCGATCCCTCCTCATGGGGCGCTCGTACGCAGTAGATGAGTCTGCCCCTCCCAGGATTCAAAGACCGCGTTTTGCATAAATTCGAAATTTCTTTATTGACAAGACTGACATGTCAGTCTACTTTATGGCAGGCGAACGCCAGTTTCTGGGGCAGTGAACTGCTGTGCGTGGAGCAGACCATGGCATTTGTTTCGGCTCTCTGGCAGCGAATATCGGTCGCAGTCCGAGCTATCTCGGTAGGTCTCGCGGTTCTGGTGTGTGGTGCGCTCGTCTGGCCGGCTGTGACCTTCGGCACCCTTAAGCTGGGTGCGCCGCTTGCACCAG
>JASIKQ010000430.1 GCA_030049565.1 Candidatus Sulfotelmatobacter sp. | reverse complement strand
AGCATCTGTACCACGATCGACGCGGGAAATGCCGTGGTGCGCATCATCGCGCTCATATCAGTTTTCGGATCGTAGTGATCCACCATGGTGAACGATGCCACGCGCCCCTTCAATTGCGCGCCCAGCAATCCACGAACTCCGGCGCGATGCACCGACTCGTGCGCTTCGAGTCGCATGATGCAAACGTCGGGACCTTTTGAGGCAAACTTACCCTCGAAGATTTTCGCCATCATTGCCCGCGGAGCGATCTCCACCTTGCCGATTTTGATCTTCTCGCTGGAGAACAAGCCCAGCTCCTTGAGCTCGCAAAGCAGATCATAGTGCCCGGGATAGCGCAGCGTTTTTTCGAAGCACTCGCCGACTCGTCCTTCAAACGTCTCGGGCAAGGTGGAGGTACCGCCCGAGGTGTGAAAGGCGACCAGCGGTGGAAATCCCGCGATGTGGAATTCTTCGGGCTCGGTTAGAGGATCGACCGTGGTCATTATGCCCTTGCGCAGAATACGAGCGGGTTCCACATACTCATTGATGAGTCCCTCAACGGAAAACACAAGTTGATAGTGAAATGGCGGGGTTGGCCGCTCTGGCAACCCTCCGACATAAAGCCGCAGCGCGTCGGCGCGACCGCCCAGTCGACGTACCAACTCACCGCCCAGAATCGAGGCCATGCCAGGAGACAGCCCGCAATCGGGCGCCAGCGCCACTCCTCGTTTCTCGGCCTGTTTCGAAAGCGCCAGTTCCTGGCGTACTACGGTGTTGTTGCCGCCCAGATCGGCGAAATGGCAACGCGCCTCCAGCGCCGCACGCGCCAATCCAAGGTTCAGAAAATAGGGAACCGCAGAGAGGGCCGCGTCGTGCCCGCGCATCAGCTTGGCCGCAGATTGCTGGTTGCTGGCATCGAGAGCCACGGTGCGCACTTTCTTGGCGCACGTAATGCGATTTACGCGCTCCGCCACTTCATGCGCGCGTTTGACATTAGTATCGGCGAGCGTAACCGAATCAACCTGCGGCGTGCGCGCCATGTCAAACGCTGCCGCCGAACCCATCATGCCGGAGCCGACCACCAGTAGATTCACTAAAATTCCTCTCGCAAATGTTTTGTGCGGCGCATCGAATATGAACCGCCTGCGCACGCCCTGCGCTGTCCGTTGCCAAGCGCTCCGCGGCGCATCGGACGCTCCTGATTTCAAGACTCTCAGGCGAGCATCCGTCTCCATCGCTATAGTGCCTTCCGGACAGCAACTGTGCTGTGACCGGGCGCACAGAGATGGGTGAACGATCTCTGCGTGAGTTAATCCGAAAAAAGTAATCAGCCTATGGGAGAAGGTGATGGCGGCTCCGGCCGCTCGTTAAGATCACTTAACGGAAGACGCCCCTAGCTGGAGTAGCTCCCGGCCAGTCAGAAAAGACCAGGTCATCATGCCAAGGGCAGCAGCGGCAGCGATTAACATGCCCACGCCTTGCGGCGGGATAAAGGCCATTTCGAGAATCATCATCAGCAGGCTGCCCGCAATTCCCGCGGACGCGGTCACTTTGCTGAAAACCTTGCTCTTGAGCATGGCCGCGGAAAGAATCAGAAAAGAGAATTCGACGATCAGAATTCCGGCGCGGCTTTCGCCCTCGGCCAGCATCGTCTGGCCGGCCGCGGCTAACAGGGATCTCTGAGCGTCGGTGCTTGCGCTTGCGTACTGTTGACTCAGCAACAGCATTGGGAAGGCCCGGCTGCCCGCGAGATGTACCGCGCTGCCAACGAAGTAAGTAATCGCGCCCAGTGCGGCATATGCTTCACCATCTCGCCGCAGCACGGAATAAATGGCAAGAATTGTCGGGATGTACAGCGCTGCTCCAACAATATTGAGAAGGCCAAGATTGCGCAGCCCGAGAAACCAGTGGTGCTGGAACAGCGCAAACCAATCCACAGCCGTGACGGTACGTGTGGAAAGGTCTGCGACCCCGGGCAGAAGGCTCATGATGATTTCGGCGGGTGGCATCGCGATCCAAAGCAGCGCGGTGATTCCACCGAGTTTGCAGAGGACTTTCCAGCTGGGGTCGAAAGGGTCGGTCACGAATCGCCTGCCTTGAATCGAGCGCTCGCTACGCAGCGGCGATATTGGCTACCGTCGATCGAGTACTTAGTCGGACGCTGCTTGCACGGCCGCGCGGGAGAAAGGCAAATAGACTTCAAACTTGCTGCCCTTGCCTACCACGCTGGTGACGTCGATATGGCCATGATGTTCTTCCACGATGCGGCGGGCGAGAGAAAGACCGAGCCCGGTGCCGTTGCCCTTGGTCGTGTAGAAGGGACGGAAAATATTGGGCAGATGCTCGGGAAGAATGCCCCGCCCGGTGTCGGAGACGACGATAGCCGCACCCTCGTCGCGAGCTTCAATGTCGACCGCGATGCGTCCCTTGCCGTCGATCGCCTGAATCGCATTGAGCAGCAGATTCAAGAGCATCTGATGGATCTGGTCGCTGTCATGTTCGATCTCGGGCAGTCCGGGATTCTTCTTCAGCACAATCTCGATGGGTTTCGAGAGCGCCTGTTGGCGCGCCAGCATCACGGCATGCTCGGCAGTAGTGTTCAAATCGCTGCGGCGGATATCCGGCGGGTGCGGACGCGCTGTCTGCAACAAATCAGTAAGGATGTGATTGATCTGCGCGATCTCGATGCGCACGTCTTTTACGACCGCGCGTGCCGGGCTGGTGGGCGGGAGATCGCGCGCGATGATTTCGACCACTCCGGAAATTCCCGCCAGAGGATTGCGAATTTCATGCGCAAGCCCCGCAGCCAACTCGCCGAGCGTGGCGAAGTGTTCGGCGCGCGACATCTGGGTGCGATGCAGACGCTCGATTTCGGCGCGGCTC
>JASIKQ010000429.1 GCA_030049565.1 Candidatus Sulfotelmatobacter sp. | reverse complement strand
GAAGTCGAGGTCATCCACCGTTAGCTGCGAATCTCCCCAGCCCGAGATCCATCGCGCCGCGAACGCTGGGCCAGCCAACGGGCCCGCCGCTCCGCCCTGCAGCTTCTCGCCATGACATGCCGCACAGTGCGCCGCATAGAGCATCTTGCCCTGCGCCGCTTGCTGTGCGGTGAACAGGGGCGGTTCCTTCGTTGGCTTCTCTGTCGTCGGCTTCTCTTTCGACCCCTGGCTCATGGCTACGGTGACGGCTCCTGCTAGCGTAATTGCCACTGCGGCTGCATAACATCGGGTCATGCGATCTCCAGCAATCGTGGTGACTTCAATTCTTCAAACAAGAATTCTTCAATTAAGAAAGCGGTGTGCAAGCATTGGGGAGATGTTTTGCTTACGGTCTCAAGGCGCTGTGAGTATACACGGTGGGGGCGGTTTTGCGGCCAAACCAGCAAAAATGGATGCTTCTGCCATTCTCACATCAACCACAGCGCATCCACATCCACTATAACCTGCGTGCGCGGAATCTTCTGGGCGGCGGCGTGAGCGAGCATGGCTCGAAGGGTTGAGTTGAGTTTTTCGCGGCTCGGAGATTTCAAGACGAAGTGATAACGGTAATCGCGCTTGAGTCGCAGGATCGGCGCTGCCGCGGGGCCGAGCACGCGCACGCCTTCGTGACGCGTCTGCTCGAACCATTTTCCCAATTCGCCCGACCATTCGAGTGCCTCATCGAGCTTTTCGCTGCGGATGAGAACGTTCGCGAGCGCGGAGTACGGTGGATAGTGCATCCAGCTGCGGAAGCGCAGCTCCTTCTCGTAGAATCCGGCGAAGTCGTGCCGCGCGGCGTATTGCACGGCGTAGTGATCCTGAAAATAAGTTTGCAGAATTACTTTGCCGGGAGACTGGCCGCGGCCGGCGCGCCCGGCGACCTGCGTGAGCAGTTGAAAGGTGCGTTCGGCGGCACGGAAATCAGGCAGCCCCAGTGCGCTGTCGGCGCCGACCACGCCGACAAGGGTGACACCGTGAATGTCATGGCCCTTGGCGATCATCTGCGTGCCGACGACCAGGTCAAGCTCGCCCACATCGAGCGCGTTGAGCGTGCGCTCGAAATCCTCATGCCCGCGGACGGTGTCGCGGTCGAGCCGCGCGATGCGCGCCTGCGGAAACATGCCGTGGAGAAGCTCTTCGAGCTTCTCTGATCCCGTGCCGAGGAAATAGACGTACTCGCTGCCGCAATGGACGCAGGCTTTGGGCACGGCCGCGACGTAGCCGCAGTAGTGGCACACCATTTTGTGCTCGCGCTTGTGATGGGTGAGGGCGATGGCGCAGTTCCTGCACTGCAGGGTTTCGCCGCAGGAGCGGCAGAGGACCACCGGAGAGTATCCGCGGCGATTGAGCAGCACTATGACCTGCTCTTTGCGCTCGAGCCGCTCTTTGATTTCGGCGACGAGCTTGCGCGAGATCGGATGTTCGCACCCGGTTTCCTGGAACTCGAGGCGCATGTCGATGATTTCGACTTCGGGCAGCCGGCGCTGCTCCACGCGGTCGGGCAGTTCGACCAGCGCGTATTTATTTTTGGTGGCGTTGAAGTAGGACTCGAGCGAGGGTGTGGCCGAGCCGAGAACGACTGTGGCATTCGCCATCTTGGCGCGCATTACGGCAGTATCGCGAGCGTGGTAGCGCGGAGTTTCTTCCTGCTTGTAGGAAGCATCGTGCTCCTCGTCGACGATAATGAGCGCGAGATCGCTGACGGGCGCAAAGACCGCCGAGCGCGTGCCCACGACCATGCGGGCCTCGCCATTCCTGATGCGATGCCACTGCTGCGCGCGTTCTTTATCGGAGAGGGCGGAGTGCAGGATGGCGACTTCATCGCCGAAGGTCTGGTGCAGGTCGGCGGCGACGGCGGGAGTGAGGCCGATTTCGGGGACGAGAAGAATGGCGGAGCGGCCGGACTCGAGCACTTCGCGCATGCCCGCAAGATAGACGGCAGTTTTGCCGGAACCGGTGACGCCATGCATGAGGATGCCGGAGAACTTGCGCGAGTTTACCGATTCCAGCAACCGGCTCAGCGCGGATTTTTGTTCAGGCGTAAATTCGAAGGCGAACGGTGAAGGGCGCGGCCTGGCGCGGGATGTGGACGGAGCAATCCGCTCTTCTATGATCTCGACGAGTCCGCGTTTGATCAGCGTGTTGAGCGTGGAGCGGGGAACGTCGAGCGATTGCAACGTGTCGGTGGGGACGCGGCCTCCTGATCCGGCGAGGGCTTCAATTAGGGTTCGCTGGTTGTTGTTGAGTTTCGCTTCGGCAGACTTGAGGACGGCGATCTTGATGGTGCGCGTGGCGTCGCGAATATTAGAAACATCTTCGCGGGTGATCCATTTCTTTCGTACCATGCCAGTGAGGATCGATCGTGTTGCGTGCGTCGCCGAGCGCAGCGTTTGTTCGCGGACGGCAGCCTTTTCGGTAAGGTTCGAATCTTGTGCCGCCAGATAATCGAGTACGCGGAATTCAGAAGCCTGCTCGTCCGGCGTACGGCGCGAGCGAGCGGACGAGCCAGACATGCCCGCCAAATGCAGTGCCATTCGGCCTTCATCGGTAATGCGGTAAGCGGCGGCACGTTTGAACTCGGCATGCAGTGGCAGCATGGTGCGGAACACTTCGCCAATTGGCGCGAGATAGTAATCGGCGATCCACCGGCCGAGGCGTAGAAGTTGATCATCAAGCACCGGTGCGGTATCGAGCACCTTCGCAATGCTTTTGGTTTTCACCGAGGGTTGGCGATCATGCAGTTCTACGACGATACCGGTCATGCGCTGCTGGCGAAAGGGGACGAGCACGCGTCCGCCAATTAGGGGCGTGATTTCGGATGGCACACGGTAGGTGAACACCATGTCGAGCGGCACGGGCAAAGCAACGTCGCAGAACTCGGTCATTGATTGGAAGGATAAACCAGGGCGTCGGCTTGGGAACCGAGGATCGGGAGGTGTTCAGTGCCCGAATGATTCACCAACAAAAGAGCCGTCTGGAGCCATAACGAAATCTGACGCTAGGGGCTTGAATGCCCGCCAGCCACCATCATCTCCCATCACGATCACGCGAATGTCGCCGCCCTTTTTCCCATCCCAAAACACTTCGGCTTCCAGCTGATAATTCTTCCCATCCTCACCCGTGGCCTCTTTCGTTCTGTGGATGGCCCATGAGCAAGACCAAGTCTTGGTAGGCGCGCTGCCTGAATTCCTTCAGCCACTCGTCGATGAGAGCATAGACAATCTGGTGATCCATATAGACATCACCTTGGACCATTGCCGGGAATTGGCAGTCCAATGTACTTCATCACCATCTGCAAATCCTTCCACGCCTCGCCCTTCTGCCTGGGATCGCGAAGCAGAAACGCTGGATGGTAAGTTACTGCCAGACGCGCGCCCATCCATGCAGGGTCGCTGCTGCGAACGCCGGCGGGTTTAAAATCATAGAACCGGCCGCGCAATTCGGACATGGGCGCGTTGATAGCCAGCAGATTTTTCGCGGCGACCGCGCCCAGCGCAACAATTACTTTCGGTTTAATCACCGCGATCTGGCGCATCAGAAATGGCGAACAGGTGTCACACTCATCGCGCTCGGGCGTGCGGTTGCCCGGCGGCCGGCACTTCACCACGTTGGCGATGTAGACGTCTTCGCGGTGCAAGCCCATGGCTTTGATCATGTTGTTGAGCAGTTGCCCTGCCCGTCCGACGAAGGGTTCGCCTTGCGCGTCTTCGTCCGCGCCGGGACCTTCTCCGATAAACATCAGCTCCGCTTTCGG
>JASIKQ010000428.1 GCA_030049565.1 Candidatus Sulfotelmatobacter sp. | reverse complement strand
CAGCTCGGGATAGCCGCCGATACCCACCAGCCCGCCCCAGGTTCGTTTGCCGATCAGCGGCCCGATGCTGGCTTTGCGGAAGTACCAGGGCAATGCATCTCCGCCCGAGCCGGACATTTCGTTGATGATCATCACCTTCGGGTCATAAATCGCTTCCGTCGGACTCGACCACTCGTGGCCCTCCCGGGCAACGACTTTACTCATGATGGGACGCTTGAGGTAATCGATGATGTAGTCGGCGAGTTGGCCGCCCTCGTTAAATCGTTCGTCAATGATGGCGGCTTCTTTTCCGACCTGCGAGAAGAAATAGCGGTTGAAACTGGTGTAGCCCGCGCCCGCGGTGTTGGGAACATAGACATAGGCAACGCGCCCGCCAGTGGCCTGGTCGACGCGGCGACGATTGCTTTCGATCCAGGCAAGATGACGCAAGGCCTCTTCGCTTTCAACGGGAACCACAGTCACCTCACGTGAATCTTTGCCGTCGGGATTCGGGCCGACTTTCAAAACGATCTGTTTGCCCGCGGTGTTCTCGAAGAAGCTGAAGATATTGTCGGAGGCATGCAGCTCGCGACCGTTGACAGCAAGGATGTAATCTCCGGCTTTGACGTTAACCCCAGGTTGGGTAAGCGGGGCCTGCATGCCCGGATTCCAATTCTCGCCATCGTAAACTTTGGCCACGCGGTAGCGGCCGTTCTCGAGAGAATAGTCGGCGCCGAGTAATCCTCCTTTCACTTTTTTCGGTTGCGGCTTGTCGCCACCGCGAATGAACATGTGGCCGACCGTCATTTCGCCGAGACACTCTTCAAATAAGTAAGTAAGTTCGCCGCGGGAAGCGACGCCGTCGAGATAAGGCTCATACTTCTTTTTGACTTTATCGAGATCGAGGCCGTGATAATGCGGATCGTAGAAGAAGTCCCGCTCGATTCGCCAAGTCTCGTTGTAAATCTGCTTCCACATGGCGCGCGGCTCGACGTAGACTTGCCAGTCGTCGAGCTTGAGCGGACCGAAGCCGGGCTTGGGCGGTGCGCCGGGCTTGGGTGGTGCGCCGGGATTTGGCGGCTCGTCGGGCTTGGCCGGTTCGTCGGTGGCCGCGGCGATCCAGGAATCTTCCTTGCGATAGAGAATCTTTTCGCCGTCGAATGAGACGGTGAAATCGTTGACGCCTTCAATGAATTTGTCGACTTTGCGCTTGCTGAGGTCGAATTTCTGAATCGTCAGATTGGGCTTTTCCTGGTCACCTTCGGTCACAACTGACGGGGCTTCGGCGAAGAAAAGAATGCCCGATTTTCCTACGTGGAGATTCACGTAGTTTTTCGCCGGGATTGGCAGCGAGAGAGTGCGCTGGAGAATGCCGTCGATATCGATCTTCACTACCACAGGCTTCTCTTTTGTGTTCTTGTCATCTTTGTTGTTTTCGTCGTCCGATTTATTTTCTTTTTCTTCGGACTTGGCATTGGCTTTCGCCTTGTTCTTGCTGCTCTCGAGGGTTTGATCTTTATTCTTGTTCTGGTCGGGCTCGTCCTTGGGCTTTTCCTCATCGCTCTGGGGCGCGAGCGGAGACTTTTCTTCTTTATTCAACACCGCGACATATACGCTGCGCGTAACCGGATGCTCATCGCTCGACATGTCAAGGCCGGCAGCGGAAAGCGCAACATCCGTGGATGCCATGAAGTAGAGATACTTGCCGTTTTTGTCAAAGATGGGATTGATGGCATCGCTCATGCCATCGGTGACTTGAAAAGTTTTCCCCTGCTCGAGCGAGTAAAGGAAAATCGCGCGCAATCCGCTGGGGAGTTGTTTCTGATAGGCGATCCACTTGTTGTCGGGGGACCAAGCCTGGCTGAATTGCGTAATGTCGAAACCGCCATAATAATCAGTGTCGATCAGCTTTGGCACGGGATTATCGAGATCGACGTACCACAAGTTTAGGCGCTTATCGGCATAGGCGATTTTCTTGCTGTCGGCGGACCAGAGTGGCGTGTAGAAAAATGACGGAGGATTGCCGAGATTAATGCGCCGGGCCGCACCCAAGCCTGTTTGATCACGGATAGCGAGCTCGTACTCTCCCGATTCGTCGGAGAAATAGGCGATGGACTTTCCATCCGGCGACCATGCGGGATCGCGATCGGCGACGGCGGGACTGTGCGTAAGGTTGCGAATGTCGCCCTTGTCGGTGGGTACAGTGAAAATTTCTCCCCAGGCTTCGAACACGGCGCGGGCGCCCGTGGGCGAGATGCCGAAGTTCTGAATGCGCTTGGGTTCGACCTTGGCGAAATGCGGGCGGACGGCGTCGAGATCTCCCGCGACACGAATGGAAATATTTTTCGCCTGATGGGTGGCAAGATCATACAGTTTGATCGCGCCGAACTGTTCGATCACAATTGCATCCGGTCCCGCTGATGCCGTTTTGAAATCAAGGCCGTCGCTGTGCAGTGCCTCCGTGACTTGTTCTGTTTTGGTGTCGTAGGCGAAAAGGCTGACCGGGCCGTTACGATCAGAAAGGAAATAAATGGTGTCGCCGACCCACATGGGAAAGTGATCGTTCGAGTTAGCACGCGGAACTTTTATGATGCTGGAATCCTTCAAATCGGCGATCCAGATGGGGGTCGTCTGTCCTCCGTGATAACGCTTCCACGCTGCTTGCCACTGAATGTGGGGAACATAGGCGAGGTGGGAACCATCGGGCGAATAGGAGGCCTCGATGCCGATGGGAAGTGGAAGCTGAGTGGGGAACCCTCCCGCGAGCGGCACGGTGTAGAGCTGAAATTCGAAGTGGCGAAAGCTGTTGGCCCAGGATGCGAAGAGAATGTTTTTGCCATCGGGAGTCCAGCCGATGACTTCCTCTTCGGCGGGATGAAAGGTGAGCCGGCGCG
>JASIKQ010000427.1 GCA_030049565.1 Candidatus Sulfotelmatobacter sp. | reverse complement strand
AAGCCCGCGAGCGAATAGCTGAAGCGCAGAGACTACGCTGGGCCAGGGCCCGCAAGGCCGCCGCCAAGCAATAAGTCTCGGTCGTTAGTTTCCGTAATGCTGTGTTGTAAAGCCTTCGCAGGCACCGCAGCCGGCCTCGTTTCGCAGGGTCCAGTTTTGCAGACGGGGCCAAGCTTCGGAATCAATCCTCGCAATCGGGCAAAAACCCACAAGCCAATCCTACGAACGTTTCGGATCGCATATGCCCAGACTCACACGAGCGGCGGTACGCTACGCCTGGCAGGGGGAGGTGGGTTGTTTTTCGGCGGGACCGAAGGCTTATAGTCCGTCAATAATCATAGGTATGTGTCAAACAGAATCAACGGCGTTTCCCTCCCTCACTCATCAAATAGAATTAGGCTGTTCATGGATCTTCTCCAGAAAATCCGCACCATCCCCTCCGAGCCCGGCGTGTACCTCTACAAAAACGCCAAGGGAGATGTCATCTATGTAGGCAAGGCGAGAAACCTGCGCAGCCGCGTCGGCAGCTATTTTCATGAAGGCCGCTGGGAAGACGCCAAAACCGGTACTCTCGTCCGCGAAGCTGTCGATGTCGATTACATAGTCGTTGCCAACAACAAAGAAGCGCTCGCTCTTGAAAACAACCTCATCAAGCAGCGCAAGCCACGCTTTAACATTCTGCTGCGCGACGACAAGACTTACCCGTACGTGAAGCTCACATTAGGCGAGCGCTGGCCCCGCGTTTACGTCACCCGCCGCTTGCGCAAAGACGGCAGCGCTTATTACGGACCCTACTTCCCTGCCAATCTGGCATACCGAATCGTCGATCTCATTCACCGCAATTTTCTGATTCCCTCCTGCAAGGTCGATCTTACGCGCTTTCATCCGCGCCCCTGTTTGCAGTACTACATCAAGCGCTGCCTCGGGCCTTGCGTGCAGGGTTTAACGACGCCAGAGAGCTATCAGGAAGCCGTTCGCGACGTGAAATTGTTTCTAGAAGGCCGCCCAACAGACTTGTCCAAATCGTTGCATCAGCGCATGGAGCAAGCCGCCGCCGCACAAGAATACGAACGCGCCGCCCGCTACCGGGATCTCATCTCGACTGTCGAGCAATTGCAGGAGCGCCAGCGCATCGCCGCCGCTGAGGGCGATGACGCTGACGTCTTCGGTTACCACTACGAAAATGGAATGCTCGCCGTGAATCTGTTCCACATGCGCGGCGGCAAAATGGTCGACCGCCGCGAGTTCTTCTGGGAAGATTTACCGGAGCTCGAAACCGCGCCGGAAGATAGCTCAGATCATGTGGGGACAGCCGCCCCCGACCGTCCGGGCGAGCGAAGCTCGCCAGCGCTTTCCTCAGACGCTCGCTCAGAGCGATCGTTTCAGCCCGGCCCGTCCTTCTCTGCCCTGCTCAAGCAGCTCTACATCGGCCAGCCCTACGTCCCGCGCAATCTTTATGTCCCTGTCGATTTCGAAGATCGCGCCGAACTCGAAGACATGCTCTCCGAGCAAAGCACCGAGAAGAATCCCCGCGCTCCACGCGTCCACATCACCGTTCCTCTGCGCGGAGACAAGCGTTCGCTCATCGACCTCGCCGGCAACAATGCCAAACAATCCTACGATCAGCGTTTCCGCGTGCTCAAACCAACGGCGCGCAAAATTCAGGAAGAGCTGCAGGAAACTCTCGGCCTGCCCGATCTCCCCAAACGCATCGAGTGCTTCGATATCTCGCATACCCAGGGAGCCGAAACTGTCGCCTCGATGGTGGTCTGGGAAGACGGCAAGATGAAGAAGTCCGACTACCGTAAATTCATCATCAAGAGTGTCCACGGCGTTGACGATTTCGCCTCCATGCGCGAAGTGGTCACCCGGCGCTACAAACGCTTGCAGCAGGAAGAAAAGCCCATGCCCAGCCTGGTGCTCATCGACGGGGGCCTGGGCCAGCTCCACGCTGCTGCCGAGGCGCTCGAATCGCTAGAAATCATCAATCAGCCACTCGCCGCCATCGCCAAGCGGGAAGAAATTCTCTACGTCTACGGGCAGGAAAAAGATCCCATCGCGCTCGACCATCACTCGCCCGTGCTGCACCTGATTCAGCAGATTCGCGACGAAGCCCACCGCTTCGCCGTGACTTTCCACCGCAAGCGCCGCCAGATGCGCGACCGCTCGACGGAGTTACTAGAGATTCCCGGCGTCGGCGAGCGCACCACCCGTCGCCTGCTGGAACACTTCGGCAGCCTGCAAGCGGTCAAGCAGGCCGACGCCGCGGCGCTGTCAGCGGTTGTTACGCGAGTGCAGGCCGAAGCGATCAGCAGTCACTTTCGGAAGTAAGACTGCGCATGGAGTGATGTCATTCCGAACACGCGCGAAGCGCGGTTGAGGAACCTGCTTTTGCAGTTCCTCAGGCATTTGAGCCTACAACCGGTCTCATAAATAGTGGAACCCACGTGACTATTCCCCACACCTCAGAAAACTGGCAAAAGGTTCCGCCGACTCGTCCCTCGTTACGAGTACCACATCGAAAACTTTCTCGGTTTTGTTCAGCTAGCCTGACTGATGCTGCTGGTGAAACATTTGAGAAATGCAAGGTGCTAATCTGAAGCATTGTGTTGCGACTGTTATCGATGGTCAATTCTTTGTTCATGGCAAACAGTGCGGAACCGTCCACGCGGCGCCCGAAGCCCAAGCTGGTCGCGCCTTTATGGCACACTCTGGGCCTGCTCATGATCCTGCTGGCCATCTCTGCGGGTCTTTACCGGATGCAGAGCCGCAGTCCGGCAGCCGGGGAGCAGCACCACGGAAATGTAGTCCTCTATCTGTCTGTAATTGTCTCTGAATGGGCAATGTCATTTTACATATGGCTTGGTGGACTGATCCGAGGCGCCACCAAAGTGCGCGACTTCGTGGGTGGACGCTGGCGCAACAGGAAGGATATGCTACGCGATATCGCTCTTGCCTGCGCGTTTTGGCTTGCAGTTACTGGCGTAGGGGTCTTCATGAATTTCGTGTTGGGTCCAGTCATATCGAGTCCCTTGGTTTTCTGAATCCGCGAGGAGCGGCTGAAGTCACGCTCTGGGTTGTGATGTCAATGACCGCTGGATTCTGCGAGGAGTTGGTGTTTCGCGGCTACTTGCAACGGCAAAGTTTCGCGTTGACCGGCAGTGTAGCGCTCGCAGTGCTGGCTCAGGGCATGCTGTTCGGCGTCGC
>JASIKQ010000426.1 GCA_030049565.1 Candidatus Sulfotelmatobacter sp. | reverse complement strand
ACGGGGTAATCACACCGGTAACTGTTCCTGCATCCAGCCCGGCATTTCCAGTTTTGGTTCGGTCGTTAGATCCATGACTAAGCGCTCGAGCACCATGCGTTTGCTGACGGGATTGGAACGCAGCGCCAGATCGGCTTTCGCCACCAGACGGATGGCCCGCGTCAGATCGCGCCGCGATTTATAGCGGCGAGCCTGTTTGATGATGTCGTCGGCGGCGAACGGCGGTACGCGGAAACCCTGCCACAGTGCGGCCCACAACATGCGCTGGTCGCGGACGTTGCGCTCGAGGATGATCAGCATCTGGCGGAAGGTCTTGGCCAGCATGTAGATGTGGCCAATGGCAGCCTCTTCGCCCTCGCCGGTAGCCAGAATCGCATCGAGTACTTCCAGCGCGCGCACGCGGTCTTTGCAAGAGATAGCGTCAGTGAGTTCGTACAAAGACCGCTGCTTGGCCGCGAGAACCATCGTCTCGACATCGCCCAGAGTAATGCGATTCTTTGCGCCGACATAGAGCATCAGCTTTTCGATCTCGTTGGAGATCATCATCATGTCGCCGCCGAGGGCATCGACCAATTCGCGAGCGCCGTCAGCGTCGATCTTCACACTGCGGCTGGCGCAGAAATCCGACACCCAACGAACGGCTTCGCCTTCCTCCACGCGCGCCAACTCGACGATGCCGCAGTACTGGCCCATGGTTTCGCGAATGCGCTGGTAGCGGTCTTTATCCTGCAACTCCATGCGGCGGACATCGGCCGGGATACTGATGTGGTCGGCGACAAAGATGAGAAGGGCGTCGGGATTTGGATTCTTACAATAGCCTTCAATGGCGGCGAGTCTGTCTTCGTTAGAGCCGCGGCCGAACAGATTTTTTACACCGCGAACGAAAAATACTTGGAACGGTGCCATCAGAGATGGTGTGCGGGCGCGGTCGAGAATTTCGGCGAGATCAGTTTCGGCGAGATCGAACTCGAACAAGCCGAACTCGCGCAGATCGGCGGGAATCAGATGCTCCAGAATCGCGTCGCGGAAGCGCTTGCGAAAAAAAGCCTCGTCGCCCACGAACACATAAGCGGGCCGGAACTTGCGCGACTCCAGTTCGCTGACAAAGCGTTCGGCTTGGGCGAAAGCGCGCATTAGAGATTATCCGTTTAGAAATGTCAGCAACTTCGACTCTCGCATTCCTTCGACTTTAGCATCGCGAGTTCGATTCGAAAAGCTTTCCATCTGTCACTATTGCTTACGCAGAAACTCCGCGATCTCGGGCGAGTTCCAATCGATGGGGCCGACGATCTTCCGGCGCAGCACGCCCTGGCGATCGATAATGTAAGTTTCCGGCCAACCGTGGGTCCCATAGATTCCGCTGATTCTCTGCTCCGGGTCGCGAACCGTCAGGAAGTTGACGTTGTGCTGCCTGAGAAACCGGTGGTAGGCGTCGCCATCGACATCGATACTGACGCCGAGTACCATCACACCCTTGCCCCTCTCGCGCTCCTGCATGTTTATCAAGGACGGGAGTTCCGCCTCGCAGGGTGGACACCACGTGGCCCAAAAGTTCAGCAGCACCACACGGCCGCGGAACTGGCTTAGGACAACTTTTCGATCGGAGTCTTGCAAAGTGAAGTCAGGCGCCATTTCGCCGATGCGGTGTGGGTGAGATCCACCAAAACAGGCGGCAGTGAACAGGGTTGCCAGCAGCGCAGGCGGCAATCTCCGCACCATTTAGAACCCCTCCAGGATATTAGAAACCAGGGTACGCGCGAAATCCTGTGAGAGTCTGCGGAATGCCGGAGAATCCTCTTCAAAAAAGCTCGCCAGATCCTGCGAGACTTCATACTGCTCACGAAAAAGATATGAGGGGTTCTGATATAGCACTTTGCCATGACGGTCGTTGAGCGAGACTCTCATGCTCACCACCACCAGCACAGTGACGGCCTGGCCGGTGGAAGAATTGTAAGTCAGGGGCGTGGAAGATGTGGAAATGACGGTGCCGCGCAACGTGGCATCGGCATCGTCGCCGATGTTGTTGAGAATGTGATAATGCGTCCGCGTGGTAAATTCGCGCACGACAGATGACGTGAGCATCTGTTCAATGCCGTAATTGCTGGTTTCATTGACGAAGGCGGGTACCGCGATGGTCTTAACGTTTTCCGGAAGCTGCACGGCATGGCCGGCGGTGTGATATCCGCAAGCTGCGCTGGCTAACAGGAAAAGAATCCACGCGGCGGCGCGAACCTTCATTGAATCTTTCCCAGCGGGCGGGTTGCGATGAGGCTCTCGGCACATTCGACCGCAGCTATGGCAGCGATTCGCAAATTGTCGGCCGCTGCCCACAGCCATATTGCCTTCGTTCGTGCGGCATCGGTTTTGAAGGACACGAGAACATTCGGCTGCCCGGCCGAGTTCACGTTGGTGGGCTGCGAATCTTCGGATGCCAGCGTGATGTGATCTCCGCCGAGGGCTTGTGAAAGGCGATCGCGGTCTACGTGCTGTTCCATCTCTAAGAAGATCGCCAGTGCATGGCCGTGAAACACAGGAGGCTGGAGAGCGATGAGCGCGGGCTGGGGCATATCTGCGCCGGCTATTTTCCGGTAGTGCCGCCGCACGCGATCCTCCAGAGAATCGAGCGAGAGCCGGGAATTCGGCCCATAGCGCGAGAGCATGTTGAAGGCGACCTGTTCGTCGAAGACAGCCTTCGGCAGGGCTTGAAAAGATAGAAGATTTATCGTCTGCTGGTGCAGTTCGTCCATGCCTTTCTGTCCCTGCTCGGAGGCTGGCTCAAAGATGGTAGCGACGATGCTGCGTATACTACCCGCTCGATTCGCGCGCAAAAGCAGCAATGCCAGAATTACAGCCGCAGGATGAGCCACGACACACGGCGCGGGTTGCAAATCCGGCTGCCATATTTCGCCGCGCTCCCGCTCTATCCATGGAGATCGGATCTGCGCGCCGGCTTCGTCTTCCAGCGCGCCGGAGAGGTCGACAATGGCGCTGCCGGCATCGCGGACGCGTTTCCAGTTGTTTCGAGTGCATTCGGCGTCGGAAGCGAA
>JASIKQ010000047.1 GCA_030049565.1 Candidatus Sulfotelmatobacter sp. | reverse complement strand
TTTGGCAAGCGGAATTATGCGGGAATTATCTATCAGTATCAGGCATTACTCTCCTATCCCGCCGGCCCGGTCAATGAAACCCAGACGCATGGCGCCTATTTGTTTTACACGTTCTATCCCACGCCAGCATTTTCCTTCTCGCTTTATGGTGGTCCGCAGTACTACACGGCAGGGGCGCAGTTTGCCGGCGACGGAGTCGCAATGATTCCTGCGGCGCAAGCGTGGGAGCCGGTAGCCGGGGCAAGCTTGAACTGGCAAGCCCGCCGCACCGGCGTGGCGGCAAGTTATTCCCATAGCGTGAGTGGAGGAGGAGGGTTGGCCGGCGCGGTGGAGCTCGACAGCGCGAACGTTGCGGCACGCCGCCAGATCACCCGTAATTTCAGCGCGGCAATGGCGGCGGCTTACGCCAACAACGGCGTGCTCGCGCTCTCGGCGCTGGGCGGGCATTCGATAGCCGCCAGCGCATCGGTGCAGCGGCAGGCCGGGGAGCACTTCAACCTTCAGGCCGGCTATACCCGGCTGCATCAGGACTACGCATTCTTTGCCGCCAATCCGGATACCAACCGGGAGTGGGTGGCTATCTCGTATCAATTCGCCCGGCCGCTGGGCCGATAAGGCAGGAAAAAATCATCATGGCTGAAGACTTGGACGAAAAAAATCCGGAACAGTTCGATCTCTCCCATTACCTGGGACTGGTCCGGCGCCGGCATCTGCAGTTTCTGATCCCGCTGCTGGCGGGCTGGCTGGTGGTTTGGGCGGCAAGCTGGGTAATGCCTTCGCGCTATCGCTCGGGCACGCTGATTCTGGTCGAACAGCCGACTATGCCCAAGGACTACGTAACCCCTAACGTGAACGATGATCTCCAGGACCGGTTGCGCAGCATCACGCAGCAAATTCTCAGCCGTACGCGCCTGTTGCACATCATCGACCAGCTCAATCTGTACTCCGATGGCGGCAACCGCCTCACCCCTGACGACAAGGTCGAGCGCATGCGCAAAGATATCGAGATCGAGCTGGTGCGCGATGGCGAAGGCCGGGTCAACGCCTTCAACGTATATTATTCGTCACGCAATCCTCACATCGCGCAGCAGGTCACGAGCGAACTTACGAATTTATTCATCAGCGAAAATCTGGAAGTCCGGCAGCAGCAGTCGGAAGACACCACCAGCTTCTTAGAAGGCCAGTTGGAAACCGCGCGCAAGACTCTGGCCAGTCAGGAAGAAAAAATTCGTATTTTCAAGGCAGAACATCCGGGCGAGTTGCCCACGCAGGTCAGCAGCAACCTGCAAATTCTGGCCGGCATGCAGTCGCAGTTGCAGACCGAAGAAGACGAACTGAACACCGCCAAGCAGCAGCGCGTCTATTTGGAAACCCTGATCAATCAATACCGCTCGCTGCAGGGCTCGCCCAAAAGTGCGACGGCAACCAGCGCGGGTTTGCCCGAGCTGGACGCCGAGTTGGACCGGCTGCGAGCGCAACTAGCCGATCTGAGTTCGCATTACACTGACAAACATCCCGACGTGCGCAAGGTCAAAGAACAAATCGCCAAAACCGAGAGGATGCGTGATCAGTTGAGTGCCAGCGTGAATACGCCGGGAGCGACGGGCGATCCGGATACAGCAGCGCCCAATACGGACCCCAAGGATGCTTCGTCTCCGACCGTGCAGTTACAGAGCCAACTGCAGGCCAACAAAGTAGAGATCGCCAATCGCGAGCGCAGCATCGCCGACCTTAAAAACAAAGTTTCCGATTACCAGGCGCGGCTGAATCAGGAGCCAGTGCGCGAACAGCAACTCTCCGATCTTACCCGCGGCTATGACCAGTCCAAGGCCAACTATGACGAGTTGCTGAAGAAGAAAAACGAGTCGGCCATGGCGACCAGCATGGAGCTGTTGCAACAGGGTGAGCGTTTCCGCATCATCGACCCGCCAAGCCTGCCCTTGAAACCCGATTTCCCTAATCGCATGAAGTTCTGTCTGCTTGGGCTGGCGATTGGTTTGGCCCTCGGCGCCATCGTGGCCGGAAGCTTCGAAAAGATTGACGACCGGGTTTATGACGAGAAAGAGCTGAAAAAACTGTTGCCGGTGGCGGTCATGGCGGAAATCCCCACGCTCACCATGGCAAGCGATGAACAAGACGAGCGCCGGCGGATGTTGCTGAGATGGGCGGCGGCAATTTTCGTATCACTCACCATTCTGCTGGGCTCGGCGCTCAGCTATCTGCGCGGCTAAATTTTTTAATCTTATGTATAAAGCTTTCTACAAACTAGAGCGCAATCCTTTCGAGATAACGCCCGACCCGTCTTTCCTGTTTCCCACGCGCCGGCACAACGAAGCGTTGGCCGCGCTGTATTACGGTGTGCGGCGGCATAAAGGTTTGGTCGTCCTGACCGGGGAGGTGGGCACGGGAAAAACTCTGCTGCTGCGCTGCTTGCTGCAATCTTTGAAGCAGAGCGAAGACGTCAAGTACGCCTACGCGTTCAATGGGCGGCTCTCGCCGCTGGAATTTTTGCAATATATCGCAGGCGACCTGGGATTGCCCGCCGCCGGCAAGAACAAGAGCGAATTGCTCCTCGAACTCGCCCGTTACGTGGTCTCGCGCGGCGAAAAGAAACTAACGACCGTGCTGGTGGTCGACGAGGCGCATCTCCTTTCGGCCGACATTCTCGAAGAAATCCGGCTCCTGACCAACCTCGAGACCGCAGCCGAAAAGCTGTTGCAGATTCTTCTCGTGGGCCAGCCCGAGTTGGACGACAAGCTCGATTCCATAGACTTGCGGCAACTGAAACAGAGAATCGCGTTGCGCGCTCACTTGTCATCGCTCGATCTCAACGAAACCAAGGGTTACATCGAGCGCCGGCTGGAACTGGTAGGCTGCCCCGCTCCCGCGAAAGTATTTCCCGCCGAAACCATTGCGGCGATCCATAGCCATTCGCGGGGCACACCGCGATTGATCAATACCATTTGCGAGAACGCTCTTATCGTCGGCTACGCGAGGCAGGCCGCGAGCGTGACTCCGGAGATCATCGACAATATTGCCCAAGATTTCCGGTTGCAGATTCAAACCTCACCGTCGCGGAAGGCCTCGCATGAAACCGATCTGCGCGATGCTGCCAAGGCTTTGCTTGCCCTTTATGCCCAGTTGCAGGGCGCCCAAGTACGTGAACCGGAACTGACAGTCAGCCTACCTCTGCGAGTTAATCAATCATGAGCCAGATATTTGACGCTTTACAACGATCGGAAACGGAACGCTCCGGCACAGGTCCCGGAACGCAAACTACCGCATTCGCTGTCGCCACCGAATTGCTTGAGGCGGCCGAGCGCAAGCGCAAAGGCATAAGCGTGCGCGTGGAAGCGGCCGAAGAATCGGAGGCACCGGGGGTCGAAGTGCGTGGGCCGAACCCGCTCGGGCAGTTTCCCATGTTGCCAGTTTCCATTCTGCCGGCGAGCCGGCTGGTCGCGGTCAACGAAGGCGGCAGCCTGGGGGCGGAAAAGTTTCGTTTCCTCGCGGTCCGCCTGCGGCAGCTACGCCACAACCGTCCGTCACTAAAAAAAGTGCT
>JASIKQ010000425.1 GCA_030049565.1 Candidatus Sulfotelmatobacter sp. | reverse complement strand
GACAGAACCATCCATGCGAGGAAGGGTGATGGCGCTCCGGGTAGGCGTCGGACTGGGGGGAATGACGATTGGCGCTCCGATCACCGGGTGGGTTGCCAACCACTTCGGCCCACGCTGGTCGCTCGCCGCGGGTGCTGGGGCGGGCTTCACCGCTGCCCTGGTCGCACTCTACGTTCTGGTGCGCCGAAAAGAGGCACTAGTTGCCCAGTAATTGGTCCTGTGGTCCCAATAGTCGTCGGGGACGGACTGTTTGGTGGTTCTTGACTGTGGCCAACAGGGCTTACCACGTTCCCAGGCCAATCTGGCTGGAAATGCGACTTGGCGATTTGGCGCTAACCGGCTTCCGGCGCGATGTTATCCGGGTCGCCGAGATCTGTGAGCATTGTTTTGGCCAGCAGGCGAGAGTATCGACTTGAGCAAAGTCATAGCAGTTGCCACGTATGCCGGGATGTCCAGATCAGGCTCCCAAGCCTGCTGCAGGATGAAGCCCTGAAGGAGCGCGAACATGATTCGCGATACGGAATCGGCGTCGACATAATCTGGAATCTCACCTCTCTGGCGCGCCTGTTTCAGTGTCTCCGTGAGATGGTCCCGCTGCCGGATTCCGCGTTCCGCGATCTTCCGAATCCGGGGGTCGTGCAGCGACTCGGCCCAAAACTGAATCGAGACCTTGCGCCGCTGCCTCTCTTTTGGGTCCCGCAGCAGGCCTGAGAGAGCACGCGCGACCCGCTCCAACCCTTCGCTGAGGTTTGGCGACAAGATGAGGTCCGCCAACAGTGCCTGATCGCGAAGATGGCGCTCCGCGGAGATCGCCTCCACCATGTCGTGTTTGCTCTTGAAGTAACAATAGATCGCGCCTGGACTCAGCCCGGACTCCCGGACAATATCTTCCATCGAGGTCCTATGAAAGCCATCGCGGACAAAACACCGGGTTGCAGCATCGAGAATCTCAGCCTGCCGCATTCGCCTCTTTTCCTCGCTAATCTTAGGCACCGTCATGCCTCCGCGCGCGCGGCGATCGCCACTCGATATGCTTGTGATCCTGGCTCATTGCGGCCCAATGCCGGGCAGTACTGCTGCGCAATCTCCTCCGTAGATTTGTCGCTCCGCAAAGCAAATCCAAAACTTCGCAGCGTATCCCCGAGAGTATCTGGATTGAAGCCAAAGACGAATGGTTCCCCGCAAAAGCTGACCCAGGACCTCCAGCGGCGCACGCCAGGAAAGGCTTTCGAGCCATCGAGCACACCCTTGTGCATGTAAGTGAAAATCAGACAACTCGATGGAGCGAGCAAGTCTGTTAGAAGGCCGAATGTCGCCCGTACCGCCGCCTCCGTAAGATAACTGATTACGCCTTCCCAAACCACAACGGCTGCAACACGTGGATCGAAACCAGCTTTGATCAGTTTCTTCTCGAGATCATCCTTTTCAAAGTCCACCGGGACATATCGGATATTGGTCCGCACCTGGCCGATAAAAGCTTGGAGCCGCTTTTCCTTTTCAGTCTGAGTGGCCGGGTGGTCCACTTCGAAGACGGCGACCGATTTCGCCTCCTCCAGCCGAAGGCCACGGCTGTCGAATCCGGCTCCGAGGAGTACCAACTGACGGGCTCCACATCTGATCGCCTCACAAACCAGATCGTCGATCGCTCGCGTCCGCACGACGCCGGAACTGCGCGTGTAGGGCCAACCCACTTCCAGGACTGCGCGGACCATTCGACCTAATATCGGGAAATTCGCCATGCGAGCGAATTGGCGTAGCGCGCCTGAAAGCAAAGCAAACGCGTAAGGATCGTCGAAGAGGCGTCTGTCAGGCGGAGCCTGCGTCTCCAACGCCCTGAAAAAGGCCATGTATTGAGCGGTTCGGCTTGCCGTCCCATTCCGCATCTAAAACAGAATACTCATTCTGTTTTAGATCTGCAAGGCCACCGACTGCTTACTAAGAGCCAAGTTCCGCTAGAGCGACCATCCATGCAGAGTCGCAAATCCCGATCGAGCCATGCCTTTTGGCCGCCGCTTGGCTAATGTTTGGCGTGGACAACATGAAGGCCAGCCTGGCCGGGCGAGAGCCCTTGAACGGCGCGGCCGAACCTGGACGTGATCTCCTGGAAATCGACGTCTTCGATCTCGCGAAATCCGTGCGCGCGAAGAAACGATCGAATGCCGGCCGGCTCGAAGCTACTGACCCAGCGTTCACCCATTTTCTCAAGCTCTTCGGTCTGCTCCGTGACTAGTTCTCTCATCTCTTCGGAGAATGACTGCGGGGGCTCCATGTAGTCGAACACCACCTCCGAGCTCTGGATTGAGGCCATGTAGTCCAGGGTGCTGCCGGTAGCTTCTCGTGTCAGATAGGGCACAACGCCGAGCCAGGTAAAAAACGCGGGCGAGTTCCGCTGAAACCCCGCACCGGCAAGCATCTCTCCCAGATCGTCCCGCTCGAAATCGACTGGCACGAAAATGAGCCATGGGGGAAGCGCGAGTTGAGCTTCTGCCATGCACTGGCGTTTCCATGCTTGTGTGGCGGGGTGATCTACCTCGTAGATGCGGATCTCAAGTGCATCATAGGGACTGCGGAGAGCGAAGGCGTCGAGTCCGGCCCCAAGGATGACGATCTGCCGAACCCCTCTTGCGACGGCCTCTGACAAAGCATCTTCGGCAATCCGGCTTCGTGCAGCAGTGAGTAGACGCCCAATGCTGGCCATGGGGTGGAAATTGGCAAACTGCAGCACGTCCTTTTCGTCTTCGCGAAGAATCTTTATGGCAAATGGGTCAAAGAGGATTGAGCCATGATCGAGCAGCTGATGAGCAGCTCGTTGGCGTGCGGGTATCAGGGCTGTGCGGCTGGATTCATTTGGCTTCATCGTCCGAAGTCTCCATTCCCTTCAATAACTACTGGCGCTGGCACGCCAGTTTTTCCGTTCAATTCAATATCTCTTGCTAATCGGCTCGGACCAGAGGGAGAAAAATCCGATCAACGATCTCTTCCATGTCCTCGTCCGACAACGGCTGGTGTAGTAGTACGAGCTGATGGCGCACAAGGTCGAAAGGCAGCGCGGCCAGGCGAGGCGTAACCTTTCCAGCAGCGATTTCGCCTCGTCCGACCCCGCGGTTCAGAATCTCCATCATTATTTTGGTATTGCGTTCATGCACTTCTGCAAAGAGCGATGAATCGCTCTCGTGGAGAAGCTCTGCAGCGAGGCCAAAGACTACTTCTGGACTTAATTCGTCCACCATTTCTGAAATGCGGCGCATGATGAACATGACATCGCCCCGGACGGTTCCGGTGTTTGGCGCCTCAGATGAAAGAACAGGCCGGTTTGCTCTCAATGCGGCATACACAAGCTGGGCACGCGTGGGCCAGCGCCGGTAGATTACTGGCTTGCTGGTACTAGCGCGGGCTGCAATCCTCTCGATTGAGA
>JASIKQ010000424.1 GCA_030049565.1 Candidatus Sulfotelmatobacter sp. | reverse complement strand
GCTCCCGCTTCTGGAGGACTATGCAGTGATTGGGGTGGACATGCGTCCACCCCAATCCAATTCTGCTCTGCAATTTGAGACGCTGGATCTGGGCGAGGAGGCGTGCACGCGGACGCTTTATGAACTGCTGCGCGACACCCGGCCGGTAGCGGTGGTGCATCTGGCATTTGTCATCGATCCGGTGCGCACGGGCGTGCTCGACGTAGAGCGCATGTGGCAGATCAATGTAGCGGGCACGGCGCGGCTGATGGAGGCGATTACCGAAACGAACCGGACCTCGGAGACGCCGATTGGGAAGTTCGTCTTCCCGAGCAGCGTTTCGGCGTACGGGTCGAGCTTGGCGGCTCCGGCAACGGAAAGCACGCCACTGGACGCGCACACGCTTCCGTATGCGATTCATAAGAAGCAGTCCGACGAAGTGGTGCAGCAGCGGGCGGCGGCGTTGCGGGGATGCAGCGTGTATATTTTGCGTCCGCATATTTTTGCCGGGGCGAGCGTGGAAAATTATTTGTTGGGAGCATTTCGCGGGACGGCGAATGGCAAAGGTGCGCGTGCGGAAAAGATGCGCAGGGAGAGCAAGCGCCTGCCTTGCCTGATGCCGCGAGGACAGAAATACCTCGATAACAGGATTCAGTTTGTCCATGTGGACGATATGGCAAGGCTGATCGCGCACATTTTGCGGCGGGAACCAGAGGCGCAGCGGTTGACGATTTTGAATGTGGCGGGGCGCGGTGAGCCGCTTACCTTCGGACGATGCATCGAGATGGCGCAGGCGAAGCTCGTGCGGCTGCCAGGCAAGTGGGCAATGAAAATTGTGCTGGAGTTTTTGTGGAAGCGGGGAATCTCGGCTATACCTCCAGAGGCGCTGCCGTATATAACGGGCGAGTACATTATGAATACGGATAAGCTGAGGGGTTTCCTAGGCGAAGAGTACGAAAAGGTGATGCGGTATACGGCGGAGGAAGCATTTGCAGACGGCGTCAAGGTTGGTCGATCTTAGCCATACGCTGGAGCATGGGCTGGTAACGTACAAGGGACTGCCCGGTCCCATCATCTGTGATTATCTCAGCCGGGAAGACTCGCGAAAGCACTATGCGCCGGGAACAGAATTTCAGATCGGCAAAATCGAAATGGTGGCCAACACTGGAACTTACCTCGATTCTCCATTCCACCGTTACGCCGATGGCAAGGATTTGTCGCAACTCGAATTGGCCAGACTGGCAGACTTGCCTGCCGTCAAGGTCACAAGCAAAGGAAGACAAGCGATCGACTCGTCGTGCTTCCCGCGCGAAGGGAAACTCGCGGACAAGGCAATCCTGATCGAGACTGGATGGTCCCGGTACTGGAACACGCCGCAATACTTCGAGGGCCATCCGTTCCTGACTGAAGATGGGGCCAAATTTCTTGTCGATGCTGGAGTCTTACTGGTCGGCATTGACTCGCATAATATCGATGACGTTCAGGACCTGCGCAGGCCTGTCCACAGCATCCTGCTGGGAAACGAAATTCCTATTGTTGAGCACATGACGAATTTAGCGAAGCTGCCCCAAACGGAGTTCAGGTTTTTCGCGGTTCCGGTGAAGGTGGATGGATTTGGCAGTTTCCCGGTACGAGCCTTTGCGAAATTGTGAACCTTAGCTGCCTACATTAAGAGCTGTTCTGGAAAATCGTGTTGGAGCCCTATCTGAGCCAGTGGCCACGTATGTGAGCACCGCTCAGGATGACAATCCTCAAGGATCCTAACCCTTTCTGGGTTTACTTTTTTCCACGATACAAGCCTGCAATGCCGAGAGTGTAGGGCGTCCAGCTTGCTTGGTTGAAGCCGGCATGCTTCATGCGGGCGAGCATTTCTTCCGGCTCGGGGAAGCGTTCGACTGAGTTGGGAAGATATGCATAAGGTCCGCGCACACCGGAGATCAGGGTGCCCACACGCGGCAGGATTTGTTTGAAGTAGAAGCGGTAGAGAATGGCGAAGAACCCTGTGGGTTCACCGAAGTCGAGGATGCCGCATTCTCCGCCGGGGCGCAACACACGGACGATTTCGCGCAGGCCGGCCTCGTAGTCGGCGAGATTGCGGAAGCCGAAAGCTGAGGTGACCAGGCTGAAGTGTTCGCTGGGAAATGGGAGGGTAAGGGCGTCGGCTTCGATCCAGCGGGGTTCTTTTTCGGCCTGCCGAGCGGATTTTGCGAGCGCGCGTTGCAACATGGCGTGAGAGAAATCTGCGCCCAAGATCTGTGGAGCATTCCTGCCCGCTTGTTTGCGCAGGGCGAAGGCCATATCTCCCGTGCCGCAGCAGAGATCGAGAATGCGGGCGCCGGGCTGATTCAGGATGTGGGCGAAGGTGCGGGCGGTGCGGCGCCACCAGAGGCGATCAACGTTGAATGATAAGACGTGATTGAGCAGGTCGTAGCGCGGGGCAATGGAGGTGAACATGTCGCGCACGGCGCGGGCGGCGGAGTCGGCGTCGGTGGCGCCTTCGGGAGCTGCGCCGAGGACGGGATGGGGCGGGACGGGCATGCAAGCGGCCATTGTTGATTGAGGATTGTTGATTGTTGATTAAAAGCGCCAGAAATTAAGCTAATCCTTTTTAATCAACAATCAACCATCAGCAATTTTATTTGCCCCAGCCGCCGCGGGATAGGCGGCGTAGTTCTTCGACGGCATTGATTACAACGTTATCGGGCACGTCGGAGGCGATTTCCACTTTGCCGATTTCGCGCGGCAGGACGAAGTGCACCACCCCTCCCTGAGTCTTCTTGTCGGCCTGCAGGCGGGCGAGAATTTTGCGGGCGCTTACTTTCAGTTCGGGCAGGCGGCCGAGGCTGAGGACGGCGTCGGCGATGCGGCCGGCGGTGACGCTATCGGTGCGACCGACAGCGAGCGCGATGTTGGTGGCGGCGACCATGCCCCAGGCAACGGCTTCGCCGTGCAGCAGAGTTTTGTATCCGGTTTCGGCTTCGAGGGCGTGGCCGATGGTGTGGCCGAGATTGAGGACGCGGCGCAGGCCGCCTTCCTGCTCGTCGGCGGAGACGACTTCCGCTTTCAACTTCACCGACTGCGCGATGATGCCTTCGATCTCGACGGAGTCGCGGGCGAGAATTTGTGCGCGCTTGCTTTCGAAGCGGAGAAACAGATCGACGTCGCCGATGATGCCGCACTTGAGGGCTTCGTAGAGTCCGGCGCGAAAGGCGCGCTTCGCAAGCGTGCCGAGCAATTCGGGATCGATGAGAACGATACGGGGATGGTAGAACGTGCCAAGCAGGTTCTTGCCGGCTCCCAGGTTCACTCCGGTCTTGCCGCCGATGGACGCGTCGACCTGCGCGAGAAAGGTTGTGGGCATCTGCACCAATTCGACGCCGCGCATGTAGAGCGAGGCGAGCAGACCGGTGACGTCGCCGACTACCCCTCCCCCGAAGGCGATGAGAACGGCTTTGCGGTCGGCGCCAAGGCGAATGAGTCTTTCGGCGAGGGTTTCGATGGTCTTCAGCCTTTTCGCCGGCTCGCCGTCGGGCATTTGGATAACTTGCGGCTTGAATCCGGCCGAGTTCAGCGAGCGCAGAAGTTTTGTACCCCAGCGGCGTCGGACGGGAGCAACGGTTACAACGAAAATCTTGCTAGCTTGCGGGAGAAGGTCGCCAAGCAGAGTGCCAGCGCGAGCGAGCAGGCCATTCTCGATGCGGGCCTGATAGGACCGTTGCGCGACATGGACGGAAACTTGCGGCATGGGAGTTCCATGATAGCGGTTTAGCGAGTCAGAGCAAAATACGTTTCACCACAGAGACACGGAAGAATTTCTTAAAAAGCGCACTCCCTCTTTCTAGTCTCTATCATGAGAAAAGGCTGCTATTTATTGCGATCTTGCAGGGAAAACAATCGAGGCGGCTATGGAGATCGCCAGGATTAACGCAACGGCGAACAGCGTTATGTGCGTAGCAATCGGAAAGCGGGCGGTGGTGATCATTTTTAATCCGATCAGAAGCAGAATCAGGGCTAGTCCGGTATGCAAAAAGCGGAAGGCTTTCATCAATCCGGAAACGGCGAAGTACAGCGAGCGCAGGCAGAGAATGGCGAATATGTTTGAGGTGTAGACGATGAAGGCGTTCAGCGTGACGGCGAGAACCGCGGGGATGGAATCGATGGCGAAAAGGAGATCGGTGGTTTCAATGACCACTAGGGCGATGAGGAGCGGGGTCGCATACACACGGGGGTGTTGCCAGCCGCGGACAAAGAAATGCCCGCCCTGGTAGGAATCGGTGACGGGAAGCAGGCGGCGCACGAGCTTGACGACGGGATTGGTTGCAGGATCGATTTGGTGTGCGCCAGCGAATCCGAGGCGGAGACCGCTGTAGATGAGCAGCGCGCCGAGCACATAGAAGATCCAGTGGAAGCGATGCAGCAAGCCCACGCCGGCGAGGATGAAGCAGCCGCGCATCAACATGGCGCCAACGATTCCCCAGGAGAGAACGCGGTGCTGCTGCGCGTTCGGCACGGCAAAATAGCGGAAGATAACCAGAAAAAGAAAAAGATTATCGACGCTGAGAGAAAGTTCGAGGATGTAGCCGGTAACGAATTCGAGAGCGACCTGGCGGCCTTGCCAAAAGAAGATCATCGCGGCGAAAGCGGCGGCAAGGGCGAGCCACACGGCAGTACGGGCGACGGCCTGGCGCGGACGGAGAGGCTGACTGAAGACGCGGAGGTCGAGCGCCAACATGCCTAGCGCAAACAGGTTGAAGAGAATCCAGAAGACGAGCAACGGCG
>JASIKQ010000423.1 GCA_030049565.1 Candidatus Sulfotelmatobacter sp. | reverse complement strand
GAAGACTACGACTCCGAAGACTACAACACCCTCGTCGACCCAACCTGCACAGAATCAGTCGCCGCAGAACAAGCCGCAGTAAGAGCGGACAGCAGGTCCCTCCACTACGCCCCCCCTTCCTGCGGGAAGCGGGGCTTCGGTCGGGATGACAGTTCGTAGTGGAGTTATGCAATTGCCGGACTGGCACGGCCCTTCGGCAAAGACCATGGAAAGCTGAAGCCCGCAGCCCGAATCTGTTACCCTTCCTTGCGCATCCACTGAGCGTTCGGTATGAGTTCGCACGCCCACATTCCCGCGGTCATCTTCGGCATCATCGTTATCTGGGTGGTGCTGCTGGATGCGTTCGAAACGGTGGTGCTGCCGCGCCGGGTGACGCGGCACTTCAAACTCACGGCATGGTTTTACCGCCGCACCTGGATTCCGTGGAGGAGGCTTGCCGGTCTAATCCGCACCCCTTCGCGGCAGCAAAATTTCCTCGGATACTTCGGACCGCTGTCTTTGCTTCTCTTGCTGTTTTTTTGGGCGGCGGTGTTGATTTTTGGCTTTGGCCTGCTGCAATACGGCATCGGCGGGCATGAGCAGCTTGGCAATGAACCGATTACATTCGCCCGGCTGCTCTACCACAGCGGCGAAACTTTTTTTACGCTGGGTTATGGCGACATCGTGCCGACTTCGGGTGCGGCGCGGGCATTATCAGTACTCGAAGCCGGCATGGGGTTCGCCTTTCTCGGCGTGGTGATCGGCTACTTGCCAGTGGTGTATGCATCGTTTTCGCGGCGAGAGATTCAGATCTCGATGCTCGATGCGCGTGCCGGCTCGCCTCCGACTGCGATCGAATTCCTCGTCAGGCTGGCGGGCAAGACGGAAGGCCCTGGCATCAACCAAATCGTCCTCGACCAAGTCTTTCGCGATTGGGAGCGCTGGTCGGCAGAGTTGCTGGAGAGCCACATTTCTTATCCCGCGCTCAGCTTCTTTCGTTCGCAGCATAGCAATCAGTCGTGGCTGGGCGCTCTCATGACGGTATTGGATGTAACTTCGCTGGTGATGACCGGCGTCGAAGACATACATCCCGGGCAAGCGAAATTGACCTTCGCCATGGCGCGTCACGCTGCCGTCGATCTGGCGCAGGTGGTGAATGCGCGTTACGATCCGCACGCGCCACAGCGCCTGAGTGATACCGGTTATGATGCCTTGCGCGATGCGCTGGCTGCGGCGGGATTGAAGCTGCGAGATAGCGAGGAAGCGCGGCAAAAGCTGGCGAAGCTGCGGTCGATGTACGAACCTTACCTCTACGCCACGGCGCAGAATCTCATGATTACGCTGCCTCCATGGCAGTATCCACAGAAAACACGCGATGACTGGCAAGCCGGGCCATGGGACCGGATCATCCAGGCCAAGGGACTGGCGGTGCTGGCACAGAAGCCATTGCCGCCACGGGCGAGCGAGGATCACTTCTAATTCTCGGGCGAATGCGTGCTAGCATTTCTTCTTCATATTTCGTAAATGAGAAATATTGGCGAAAACGTGGTACGCATTGAAGCCGAGGCGTTGCGCGCTCTGGCCGACCGGATTGCCGGTCCCATGGCGCCGGCGTTTCAGCGCGCGGTCGAATTGATGTTTTGCTGCGCCGGGCGCGTGGTGGTCACCGGCATGGGCAAAAGCGGCCTGATCGCGCGCAAGATCGCGGCCACGCTGAGTTCGACGGGAACGCCGGCGTTGTATCTGCATCCGGTGGAGGCATTGCACGGCGATCTGGGGATGATCGTGCGCGGGGATGTGGTGCTGGCGCTTTCGGCCTCGGGAGAAACGGAAGAGATTTTGGCGCTTTTGGCGACGATCAAGCGTTTGCGAGCGCCGCTGATTACGATGACCGGAGACGGGATTCTTGTGGAGCGGGCGCTCCCTTCGACAGGCTCAGGGCAGGCTCTGGCCGCGAGCGCGGGAGGTGCACTTATCAGGGCTAAGTCAGGGTCAAAATCAAAATCAAAGACAAAAGCAGCGAGCAGGAGTGCCCGCTCCACACCGATCCGCTCCACACTGGCCGCGGCAGCAGACGTGGCTTTGGATTGTTCAATCGCGAAGGAAGCATGTTCGCTCGGGCTCGCCCCGACCGCTTCCACCACAACAATGCTTGCGCTGGGTGATGCGCTCGCAGTTGCGTTGAGCGAACGGCGCGGGTTCAAAGAAGAAGATTTCGCCGACCTGCATCCCGGCGGAAAACTGGGCAAGCGTTTGGCGCGGGTGGAGTCGCTGATGCATTCGGGTGAGGCCCTGCCTTGCGTGAGTCCGCAAACGAAGATGCCCGATGTAATCTACGAGATGTCGCGCAAGAAATTGGGCGTGACGGCGGTTGTAGAAGGAGGCAAACTGGCAGGCGTCATCAGCGATGGGGACCTGCGGCGCCTGCTGGAAAAGCGTGGAAAAGATGCGCTTGATCTGACAGCAGGCGAAGCCATGACGCGAACTCCGAAGACGATTGGCCGGAGTGAGTTCGCCGCCGGCGCGCTGGCTCTGATGGAAGAGAAGAAAATCACCTCATTGATGGTGATCGATGCCGGCGGCAAGCTGGAAGGAATCGTTCACTTGCACGATTTGTGGGGCACAGACCTGGTTTAACGCCGATGGTTTAACTGCGATCGAAAGCGAAGCAACGTGAAAAGCCTGCTTCACATTTTCCTGTCACTGTTTTTGTCGTTGATTGCCTTCGCTGTCGCTGGGCTTGCGACGATTGCGATCGAACTGGGAATACACGGCGACCAGCCATTCGAGCATAATCTGCGAGCCTATG
>JASIKQ010000422.1 GCA_030049565.1 Candidatus Sulfotelmatobacter sp. | reverse complement strand
AGTCCTGGAACTGCCCGTATACTTTCTCTTCCTTAAGGGCGTTTCCACAGCCTGCAATGGTTTATACTGACCGCACGCCACAATTGTAAGAATTTTAATCAGCAAACGTGGGGTGGGGTGTGAGTGGTTGCTGAAACGATTTCATTCAATCCTAAATTCAGGCATCAAAGGAGTATCCGTATGGCAAGGCCAAAATCCCCTACGGGTGGAAGAACTACCCGCAAAACCATTGGAAACGCAAGCGAGGAGCCGGTAGCCGGCGTAAGCTCCCTCGAAACGGCACACGTGGACGCACGGCCGCCTCAGACCAGCGGCTCCGAAACCAGAAGCGAGCAGTTTGCCGAAACCAATCCCTTGTCTGAGCCGAGGAGATTGGGAGTGGTGAAGACCGAAGCCCGAAAGCGCATGGTGGTGCCCATAAATCTGGAAGATGAAATCCGGCGGCGCGCCTACGAGATCTACGAGCACCGCGGCAGCGCTCCGGGCAGCGAAGCCGAAGATTGGCTAACCGCCGAGCGCGAAGTGCGCGAACGCTATCAAAAGCAGCAGCAAAGTGCCTAGCCGCTGAAAAGTAAAGTTAGTAACGGCGACACGCTTTAGCGTGCCGCCGCGACTTTTCTCCTCGGAACGGCAAGGCCCATCTGCGGTCGAAATTCCATCCTTTCGTGGTTGCCTCGCCGGGGGGTTTCTGGAAAAATGGACTGGGGTTCTCTTTCATGGCAGAGTTGGGTAGTTTTGCGCTCCTGCTCGCGTTGGCGTTGAGCGTGTATTCGTTCCTTGCCGGAATGGCGGCGCTAATCTTCCAAAGGCAGAAAGCTGCCGCGCAACCCACAAATTCGAAGATACCAAGTACCGTTCCGCAAAGCGGCGGACTCCGCTCCTTGCTTCGCCAATCTTCCGAGCGTCTTGGCGAAACCGCCCGCCGCGCCGGCATCGCCAGCTTCGGCGCGGTTCTGCTGGCTGCGATCATCCTGGTCGTCTGCGCTTTTCAAGACAATTTCTCCATCGCCTACATCTTCCATCACAGCAATCGCGACCTTCCCGGTCCTTATAAGTTTGCCGTGCTCTGGTCCGGGCAGGAAGGTTCCCTTCTTTTCTGGTCGTTGCTGTTGACCGGCTACGCTTTTGTTCTGCGGCTGCGCTACAAGACCGATCCTCGCCTGTTCGCTTACGCTTCGGTGGCACTCGCCGGGGTGCAGATCTTTTTTCTGTCACTGCTGAATTTCGCGGCGCATCCCTTCGCCATCATGCAAGGAAACATTCCCGCCGATGGCAATGGGCTAAACCCCCTCCTGCAATATCCGGAGATGGTAATTCACCCCCCCATGTTGTATCTGGGTTATGTGGGATTCACTGTGCCCTTCGCCTTCGCGCTGGGCGCGCTGATCATGAAGTATCCCGGCGAGAAGTGGATTCATATCACCCGCCGCTGGACCATGGTCACCTGGGCATTTTTGACCTGCGGTATCTTTCTCGGCGCCCATTGGGCTTATTCGGTTCTTGGCTGGGGCGGCTATTGGGGATGGGATCCCGTTGAAAACGCCTCCCTCATGCCCTGGCTCACCGGCACTGCATTCTTGCATTCTGTGATGATGCAGGAAAAACGAGGCATGTTGAAGGTCTGGAACATGTGGCTGGTCTTCGCCACGTTCTGGTTGGCGATTCTGGGAACGTTTCTTACCCGCAGCGGAATCATCAGCTCGGTTCACGCCTTCGCGCAGTCTTCCATCGGTGACTGGTTCGCCTGGTTCCTGGTAATCACGCTGGCAGTTTTCCTGTTCTTCTTCGTTAAGAACCGCAAGCATCTGGTCAGCGAGCACAAACTGGAATCCCTGGCCTCGCGCGAATCCAGCTTCCTGTTCAACAATCTCTTATTTGTTCTGCTCTGCTTTACGGTTCTGTGGGGAACGTGGTTCCCGAAAATTTCTGAGCTGGTGCAGGGCAACAAAGTCACGGTCGGAGCTCCGTTCTACAACCGAGTAGCCATTCCTGTCGCACTGCTTCTGCTGATCCTTACTGCCGTCGGTCCGCTGCTCGCCTGGCGCGAGACATCACTCGAAAGCCTGAAGCGCAACTTCCTCTGGCCCACGATCGGCGCCATCGTCGTCGCAATTTTCCTGATGGCCGCTCCCGAAAGTTGGGGTGGCCCCTTCGGCCTCAAGCCCTGGCGCGAAATTTCTTATTTCTATTCGCTGATGGCCATCTCGCTCTCGGTGCTGGTCATTCTCACCGTAGCTAGCGAGTTCTATCGCGGCGGTCGGGTCATCTCACGCCACAGTGGGCAGGGCATGTTCGCCTCGATGGTGCAGCTTACTCATCGCAACACGCGCCGTTATGGCGGTTACATCGTTCACTTCGGAGCGGTCGTCGTGATCATCGGTCTCGCCGGCGCGGCTTTTAATCAGGATCAAGAAAAAGAAATGGCGTACGGCGATAAGATGAACATCGGCCCATACACGTTGGTCTGCCGTTCCTACACTGAGGACGACGCGCCCAACTACGCCAGCCAGTGGGCGATGGTTGACGTTTACAAGGGCGGCAAGCCGATCGGCAGCATGACCCCGGTGCGCCGCTTCTACAAGGCCAGCCAGCAGACCTCGACCATGCCTGACATACGCTCAACCTTGAACGAGGATTTGTATCTGGTCTTCGAGGGAGTGAACCAGGATAACGGGCATCCCATCATCAAAGCCCACCTGAACGCGCTGGTGATGTGGATCTGGATGGGCGTGTGGATCATGCTGATTGGTACCGGGCTGGCGCTGGTTCCAAACGCACCCGCGCCAGTACGCGCACCAGCAACAGCTCGATTAGAGCGTGCCCAACCCGCGCCAGTGGCCACAGGAGACTAATGTCGTATCGGTTTAATCGGTTATCGAAATGGGGCGCCCCATTTCCTGTGTTTTTTGCGGGAAAGCCTGCCCTGAAGCCGTCGAAGAGTGGGATGTCGCACTGCAAATCCCTGCAGGCTCTGATTCTCTGTCTCGCCAGCTTCTTTCTCGTCGGCGCCGCCGACCCCGCCACGCGCTTCTCTGATATCGGCCATCGCATGATGTGCATCTGCGGATGCAATCAGATTCTGCTCGAGTGCAACCACGTCGGCTGCCCGGCTTCTGACGGCATGCGCGGCGAACTCATGGCCGCGGTCAAT
>JASIKQ010000421.1 GCA_030049565.1 Candidatus Sulfotelmatobacter sp. | reverse complement strand
ACGCCATAGGTATCGAGCACAGTATTGCTGTTGACGTCTTCCGGAGAGAGGCCGTTGTAGTTGACCGGGTCGAGTTTTCCATCGGGCTTGAGGTTGTTGGCCAGGTTGGCGAAATTTACCGTGTCTTCAAAGCCGTATTCGCCCCACTGCGACTGACTTTGGTTAGCAACGGCGGTGTTGGTGAACTGCATGCCGCGGCGATCGGAGAAATACAGGATGTAGCCATTCTGGGCGGTATAGTTCACGTTAGTGCCCGAAACGCCGGTCTTTCCCAGGAGCCATTGGCGCAGATTGCCCACGTCTAATTCCACCGCGTTCATAATGCCATTGGGGGTTCCGCTTCCCTGGGTGACGGAGCCTCCGAGAACATCGTAGTTTTCCCCCTCGCGGGTGTCGTAGAAGTTAATGGGGTACCAGTTGTATTGCGATTGGCAGGTTCCCAGAACGCAGGCAGCGTCGTAGTAGTTGGCGGTGAGGGGCTGATCCACCGTGTCTACGCCGGTCGCGGGTGAGCCTGACAGCTTGCTGTCCTTGGTCTCCTCAAAATAAAGGATGGCATTTGCGTGATCGCCGAGGTAGTTGCATCCGTTGGGGTTTACGCCAGTCGTCCCAGCCAACAGGGTATTGGTGCCGTTCGTGACCCCGAGTGCGCCGCAGTTAACCCCGGCCTCGGTGGGCACGTTCACGCCGCGGGCGAAGCCCAGGCCTAGCCATTCGGTGGTAACGCCGACCCAGCTCCCGGCGTTGTTCTGGTACTCGACCAGCAGCCAGCCGCCAATCAGGGGCCATTCCAGACCGTTGGTGCCGCCGTTGGGGGTGGTGAAGGTCGGTACGCCTCCTGCGCCTCCGGTCACAAGCGGCGGAAAGGCCTGTGGGGTCTGAGGGAATACGGTAGGGGGCCAATTGTTGGCCGCGGGGTTGCTGTAAGTTGGGCCTCCGAAGTAGGGCGGTATGACAAAGTTGGTGTCATTGACGGTGTCGCCAGCGTTGGCGCCTCCGGGGGCGTAGGTGCCGGCGCCGGTGAAAGTGGGGCAGGCATAGGTGCCCGCCTCGTAATTGGAGGCGATGTAGTTGCCGCTGGCGGTGCTGCCGTAAACGACATCGGCGGGGGTGTTGAAGGTCGTTTTATAGTTGGCGGGAGTGGTGTTAGTGCCGAGGGCGCCGTAGGCAGTGGCAGGTGCTACGGCTGCTGCAGTACTGACGGCTGCGACCGCTTTGCCTGTGCAATAGCTCTCACCAAAAGAGTAGTAGCGACCGGTGGCGGGCGGATACGCTTGGCCGACTTGGACTGGGCCCGCCTGTACGACGCCGGGGCTGCCCAGGTCTTGTCCCTGATTCAGGGCAGCAAGCGCGGTCGGGAGCTCACTGACCAGATGAACGTCCTGCGCAGAATTTCCGTTCCAGCCGGGAAGATGCAATCCATCCTCGGTGTCGCTGAGGATGACGCGAATCTGAGCCATATTGGCCTCACGGGATGAACCGAGCAACGTGGTGGGCAATTCCCCCGGTGGGGGTTGGCGAATGATCTGGATGGCAGAGTTGGTGCCCTGCACAAACGGAAGCGTCAAATTGGCGGCGCCGGTGTTGTCGGGGCCGTCAGCAGTCGGAGTTGCGGGCGGAGGCGGTGTGCCGTTGCCGTCAATGATGTAGCTGTTGTAAGTGCTGGTTGAAACGCTAACCCAGTTGGCCCCCACTTGGGCCGAGCCATGGCCGCCGACCACGCTGCCGTTGGTGGCGCCGAGGCCGGTTGGGGGGTTGTCGGCGATGTTGATGCAAGTGGCGCTGGGGGCAATGGCTCCGCCGGTATAAAGGGCTGTCAGTTCGGCCGAACAACCGTTTTTCGAGTTGGGGATGAGGACGGTGCCGTCGTCCAATCCGCCGCCAACCGCCATGCCGTCATCCATCTGTTCGCGGATCACGTTGCCGAAGGCTTCGAGCTTATCTCCAAAAACCAGGAAATCGCCGTTGGCGACGCCGAGATAGAGATCGCCATTGGTGTGCACGCGGCCGGCGAAGCCGAGGTTGGGACTTTGGCCGAAGAAGACATCGGAATCGGAGAACACGCCGAACTGAAACACGGGGATCAGGACGACCTCGGCAGTGCGCGTCATGCTGACATTTTCCATGTTGTCGTTGCGTTGCGCGGTCACATTGAGAACGATGGGCAGGATCTGAGCGTAAAGCCCCGTCTCCGGGCCGGTCTGAATTTGGCCCCATGGGACGGGAGTGGGGAGCGGAGGGCATGGGCTGGCTTGCGTGGGCATACCGGGGACTGGGGCCACGGTGTACAGCGGGTAAGTGATGGTGGTATCCAAGGTGGGAGGATTTATGCTGTTGCAAATCTCGGTGTTCGAGGGCGACTGAATGCTCTTGAAAACCTGCGCCAAGTCGGAGGTCATCTTCTCCATGCCGCCTTCGGCCGCCCGATAGGTGTAAGCGTTGCTGAGATCGGCGCCACCGACCCGTTGCTCGGTGTTGACCATCATGAGCAGAGCGATTGCGACTCCCGATAAAAGCAACGTCAACAAGAGGGAGGCAATTAAGGTAAATCCTCGTGATCTCATTTTGGCCGTCATAGCTTGTCTCCTCATTTCGCTAACCAGTTCCTTTTTTTCCTTTCCCAGTTATGAAATACACGTCAATTGATCGGGTACTGCTGCAACATAGTCATATTGCGGATGGCGACCGAGGTCTGGAGGTCGAGGCCCTCATAGCCGCCATATTTTGATAGCGAGCTCCGGGATTGGGTGTCTCTGCCCTGGCTGCGCATGCTCATGTGAGCGATGTTGACCTTTGTGATCTGGGTGGGGCTGGTGCCGGCGGGGAGGCTGGGCAGAGCGGTGGTGACGACTCCAGAGCTGTTGATGATGTCGTAAGTGAATTTGAGGTAGGCGACGTTTTCCGCGACTGGAGCGGGTTGCTGCCCGCTTTGGATGCGCATCAGCGTCGGAATACCACTAGGATTGACTGGCGTGATGCTGGCAGGAGGAATGGTGAGATAGTAAGTGACGGAGATCAGGCGCACGGCGGACAAGTTATTCCCGCCGGCAAGCGGCAACAAGCTTCCACTGGCGACTGCGGGCTGATTTACGTGACCGGGATCGCCGACGGCGAAGGGAACCGTGAAACAGGACAAATTCGTGCCCGTCGGCGCGCAAGTAATCACAGGCCCGGTGACTACGCCGACATTGGTGGTGCTAAACATAATCATATCCCCGACCTGCAGGCCAGCGGCGTTGGTGGTGCTGCTATAGATCAGCGACGGGGGGGTGACTTCGTTGCCCGGCAGGACGCAGCTCGAAGCCCAAGCGGCAGGCAACTGGAAGTTTACCGATGTGGCGGCTGCATTCATGGTTCCGAGGTAGCAGTTCAAGGGCAAGTTGGCGTCGGCATAGTTGACGGTGATGATGTCGGTGGGGCCCTCCGCCGCGTCAACCGTGATTCCCAGGCTGGGGCCGGGAATAATGGAATATAGAGTGGGAGGGGCCCCGGCCGGGTAGCTTGGGTAAGCCACAGGAGCCCCGATGATGTAGTTACACGTGGTTAGGGCGGTGCAGGGGTAGACAGAAACTACGCTGCCAGCGCCGTTGGGCAAGGCAATGGCGCCGTTAGCCAAACCTTGCTGGCCCAGAGCGCCCGCGCCGGCCAAGCTGATGTCATGCTGCATCAGATTGGCCGCGGCACGAAAATCCTGCTGCAACTCCGCCTTCTGCGAAGTCTGCCAAGCGATGTGTAAACCCTGGCTGTACACCTGGGCGGCACAAGCCACGAGGACCGCTCCTATGACCGCAGCGATCATGAGCTCGATGAAGGTGAAGCCACTACTCGAGTTGGGTGCGCGGCGCATGATTCCCTTTCTAGCTGTACGCCGAAATGTATTCCTCAAGCACATAAGTTTTGGTATGGCCAATGTTGGGGACGGTGTAAGTGATCGTGATGGTGACCTGAGCCAGCGTCTGGCTCAGGGGGACGATGGTTACGGTCCGGGTGAAGTTGGTGAGACACTGATAAGTGTCGTCTGCCGTGCCCACCAGGCCATCGGGTCCGGGGTCGGTAAGGAACTCGACGCCACCGGCACAAGGTACCGTTCCGGTGGAGGGTCCGGTAGTGATCGCGCAAGAGGCGTCGTCGGCGGTATCCAGGATGCCATCGGACCCGGCACATAGGAGGGGCTTATTCAAGGTCGGGTCGAAAATACCTGGCGGCGAAGCGGCCGTGCTGTTGATCGCGGCGAAGCCAATTTGTGCGGTGTTGCGGGCGTTGAAGATGCTCTCCATCGTCTCAGTTGCGACCTGCCTAGCAATCAAGTCCTCCTGCGAGGTTTGGGTGGCGGCCATGGCGACACCCAGCAGGGCCAGCGTAGCCAGCAAGCCGATGGTGAGGATGGCCATTGCGATCATGACTTCAATGAGCGAGAAGCCGGACTGATCGGATGATCGCGAGAAGATTGAGTTATATTTTTTCATCTTTGTATCCAGGTCCATGCGCCGGAGATGTAGTAAAGCTGCCACCCCCGGATGCGGCCGGTGTATCCCCACAAGGTGATGGCGCGACAGGTGTTAAGTTGACCGGGAATGCTGAGATAGACCACCCCGTTGTTGGGGTTGCCGCCGTTGGGGTCGGCGTCCTGGGCGGAACCGTCCGGATAAAAATAGATGATGTTGCCGCCGCCGCCAGTGACCTGGTCAAAATCAAAGGGTCCGGCGCTGGCGGTTCCAAAGCTATCGGGCGTGGTAGGCGGTGCGCCGTTGGAAGTGGGCACACCCGGCGTCACGTTAAACGTGACATCCGGGGGGAGAGTGGCCGTGAACAAGGGGGTCGCACTGAGAACGCCAGCGCCGATGTCTTCCTGCACCGTAATGGTGCCTCCGTTGCCAGCGGTAGGAAGCGAGAAGGTGACGGCGTAAATGCGCATGTCGGCGGCGGCTTGATCGCGGGCGCGGCGCAAAGAATTCAAGGTGATGTTGTAGGCGTCGTCGACGTGCTGCTGCCTCCATACGGATTGCATACTGATGGTCGTGACCGCAGCTACGATCAGCATAATGCTGATCGCGATCATCAGCTCCAACATCGAATAGCCGCTTTGTTTGTGCGAAGCCATGTTTTCTTATTCCGGAAACCAACCTTGCCAGGCAGTTTCTTTTGCCCGTCATCAAAATTGGCGATCCTAAGCGTGCGCTGGGGGAAATACGTGCACCCGCATGTAGTGCGGTCAATTCTCATCGTAGGGAGAGGTGAGAGGAGCGTCAAAGCACTACGGTGCAAGGAAAAACGATTGGTCTTTTGTAATGGCGATGGTGACTGAGGTCACGCGATTGCAGGCCAACCAGTTAGAGGAAGTCCGCGACCACGAGATGGCTAAGCAATGACAAAGGTAACTTGTAGCTGGAACCGCAGTGACCCTACGATGACAGGCAAGTATGAATCTCTCATCCATATTGGTCTGCGCCGACGAAGCCGCGTCCGCCGTGCTGCGCGAAGTGCTGGAAGAACTCGACATTCGATTCGAGTTGTGTGGCGATGTGGCGCGCACCGCGGTCCGGCTGGCGCAGGAGCGCTTCGATCTGATTGTGCTGGATTGCGAAAAACAATCCGAGGTTCTGGTGTTGCTAGAGGAGAGCCGTTCCACGCGCGCCAACCAGAGTTCTATGGCCGTGGTGGTAGTTTCGGGCCAGGAAAGCATCCGCCAGATGTTCGCGCTGGGGGTGAACTTCGTACTCTACAGGCCGGTCTCACGCGAGCGGGCGCTGAGTACGCTGCGTGCTGCGCAAGCAGTTCTGCGGCGCGATAAGCGACGAAAGGCGCGGGCCGCCGTGCATACGCATGCGACGGTCGACTACGCCGACGTCACCCAAGCGCGAGCGACGCTGGTCGATCTGGCCGAGGATGGCATGGCGGTGAATTTCGGCGAGAAGCTGCCGCCCACGTGCAAGGTTTATTTCCAGTTTCAACTCCCCGGGCAAACTTCCAGCCTACGGCTCTCAGGGCAAGTGATGTGGCAGGATTGGAGCGGCCGTGCAGGAGTGCAGTTCGTCGATGTGCCGAAAGCTTCCCGCCGCCTGCTGGATGAATGGTTGAAGAAAAAATTGGAGGATGCCCCGAAGCTGGCGCTTATGGAAGACCGGGTCGAGATCGAGCACAGCATTCGGCCGAGCGAAAGTTCGGTTGCGATGGAAGGCCATCCGGCGGGGAAATCAAAGCCGGAAAAATCATCCCGCCACAGTCAGCTGGTCGAGGAGCACGAAGCGAAAAGCCGCGAAGCGCGAGCGTTATCGCGGCTGCGGTCGGAGCCAGGCAACCGCCGCGGGCAGACGCGCTATGCCTGCCGCATCGGAGCCGAGGTTTATCAGCAAGGCAGCCGGGTGCGCAATTACTGCCATCTCAGCGACCTCAGCCCGGGCGGCTGCTATCTCGAAATGCCATTGGCCTTTCCGGCGGGCACGCCGGTCGAGATCATCGTGCGCACGCACGAAATCAAAATGCGATTGAGCGGACAAGTGAGGGCGTCGCATCCCGGTTATGGGATGGGGGTGGCATTTCACCTGAATACGAAAGATGAGCGCCAGGGCGTGCAGCAACTGGTCGACTTCGTCGCTGCCTCCGCCGCGGCGGAGGGTAGTTAGTGGGTCAGCAAGGAAAGCGCCTGTGAGCTCCCAGCCCCTGTGGTTCCCACCCTTCCGCAAAACGCACGGAAGAGTGGGCCACCCTTAGAAAAGCTTCAACTAAGCCCCGCCTACGAAGGCTCGACCACCACGAACGTCGTATTGCCTCCGCGATTCACGAGCAACACTATCGCCTGTTTTCCCGCTTCACGAACGAGGCGTTCGTATTCACTGACCGAATCTACTGGCTGGCGATTCACCTGCTGAATCACGTCGCCACGCTGCAGGCCCGCGTCCTGCGCGGGAGAACCATCGGGCACCTGCGTCACCACCACGCCTTTGATGTCAGATCCCAGCCCAAGCTCGCGGCGTACACCCGGAGTCAGTTCATCCACCTGAACGCCGCGCATGGCGCTGTTCTCCTCCGCGTTTTCGGTAGCGGCCGTGCCTTTACCGGCCGGGGCTTCGCCCAGGGTCAAAGTTATGTCTCGCGGCTGACCGCTGCGCATGACTTTCAGATGCACGGTCGTTCCCGGCGCCATGGAGCCGACCTGGAGCCGCAGATCGTTGGGACCAGCAACCGGCTGGCCGTTCAATTCGGTGATCACGTCACCGCGCTGCAAGCCTGCTTTACCGCCCGGGCTGTTGGGGTCAACGTTGCCGACCAGGGCTCCCTTTTCAGCAGGAACGTTGAAGGCTTTGGCAAGATCCGGGGTGACCTCCTGAATGCCGACGCCGATGTAACCGCGAACGACTTTTCCATGCTTTAGGATTTCATCCATCACGTGTTTCGCCATGTTCACGGGAATGGCGAAGCCGATCCCCTGATTACCACCTGAGCCGCCAGAAAGAATTGCCGTATTAATTCCAATCAGCTCTCCGCGTGAATTCAGCAGCGCGCCGCCGGAATTGCCGGGATTGATAGCGGCGTCGGTCTGAATAAAGTCCTCGTAATCTTCAATGTCGAGACCGTTACGCCCGGTTGCGCTGATGATTCCCATGGTTGCCGTCTCGCCAACGCCAAAGGGATTGCCGATGGCGAAAGCATAATCGCCGACGCGAATCTTCGACGAATCGCCGAACGGGATCGTGGGCAATCCGCTGGTTTCGATCTTTACCACCGCAACATCGGTCTTGGGATCGGCACCCACCACTTTTCCCGGGAACTGCCGCTTATCCGCGAGAATAACTTTGATATCCGTGGCCTTATCGATGACGTGATTGTTGGTAAGAATGTAGCCGTCGGGGCTGACGATAACGCCTGATCCCAATCCGCGCTCGCGCTGCTCCTGGGGCATACGCGGGAATTGCCCGCCAAAGAACTGCTGAAAGAATGGATCGTTAAAAAAAGGATTTTGAGACTGCGGGACCTTTACGATTCGCGAGGAGGTGATGCTGACCACAGCCGGCAGCACCGGCTGCAGCATCGACGCATAGCCATCGCACGCGCAGGCGGCGCCTGCGCGATTTCCGCCGGCCTGCCCGACGTATATGGGTACCGTGTGATACGCTCCCAAAACCGAATGTCCTGCCCAGGCACGGATTCCCATGCCCAGGGCTGCACCCACGACGAGGATACAAATGCCGACGATCAAGGCAACTGACTGACGTATCCGCATGACTTGCTCCACGATTTTTTCTCAGATTTCGTACAGACGCTACTAGAATGATGCGACTCCACCAAGTACGGATTCAATCTCGGGATGCGCTGTTGGCTCGAAAGGGAGAAAAGGGCGAAGATTTGTTCGCGCTCGACAGGTGGGCGAGAAGTCAGGTAAGGAACTGCAAAGGATGCGAGAGGCGGCTCGGGATCGCCGAGCCGCCTCTTTTTCCGCGCGGACGATCAGGCGGCAGGATGAACTTGCCTCATATTGGCATTGGCCGCCACTTCAGACTTCGGCGCAGCGGCAGAGGAAGCGCCGAACATGGCTCCAAGCCATCCCAGGAACAATGTGCCGAATGCGATCCACGCGTCTTGCGGGAACAGACTCGGCATCACCCCACGAGTCATCGTGCCAGGCTCTGAAAATCCAGCCAGCAGAGAACTGCCCGAGATCATCAGAATGATTGCCCCGGCTACCGACAAACCGAACATGATCATGCCATGCCGTACTCGAGTAAAGCCGGTAAGCGCAGCCAGTGTGCCAGTTACGCGTCCGGCGACGAACATGGCGATGGCCGCGAGAACGATCGACCAAATTCCCCATGCCACATCGATTCCGCCATTTGCGGCCCGCGGGAAAATTGCGTAGCCCAGAAGATCAAAAACCGCCCAGATACCGATAAACATAAACAGCCCCGACCAGATTGCGCCCCAGTTGGTTTGCATGGGCAGCGCCGTCCGATCATCGGCCCTATCGACCATATCTGCCATTTCAGAACCTCCCTTTTTCCTATCTCTTTGATTGGATGTTCCGGACGGTGGCTTCGATGTCAAGCCCGCAAGAAAAGCGAGTACGCGGTTCATCGTTGAACAGGGCGCTGATGAGCCTAACAGAAACTGGTTAGGGTCGGCGCGCTAATGCGGACGCACTATGTATGCCGCGAACCCGGCGCTGGGCCGCTTATTACTGATTCTTCAGGTTGTCGCTGCTGCGAATGAAGGCGGCGACGTTATCGTGGATCGCTTTCAAGGAAGGCTCGTGCGCATAAACCATGTGGCCGGATTCGTAAAACTGGAATTCGATATTCTTGTGCAAGCGAGCCTCAATGGGCAAATGTTCCATCTCGTACACGCCCTCATAGAACGGAGTCGCCAGATCGAAGTATCCGGCATTCAGAAGAATCTTGAGCTGCGGATTGTATTTGATGGCGATGGCGAGATCGAGCATCACGTTGGTTGCTCCCGGAAAAGCGAAAGGAACGCCGGGTAGCTTGTGCTGAAAGTCCCATGACATGAAGAGTTCGACTTCCGGTTTGTATTCTTTGTTTTCGCCAAACTTCAGCTCTTTCCGTACATAATCATTGAATGCGGACACATAGGCTGATGAGATTGCAGCCTCCTGCGGGTCGTACTGCGCTTGTTTGCTGAGCGGATCAAACGTGGGTCCGGAAAAGCGTGTATCGAGCCGGCCGGTGGTGAGATTGTTTTCGTCCTGGAGATTTTTTTCAAATTCGCCGCCGTTGATGCGTAGGTCCGCTTTCTCGATGTATGCAGTGGGAAGCCCGGTGTATTGATGAAGCTTCTGGGCGATGGCGTGCCGCTGATCTTCCGGGAGCGACGATCCGGCTTCGAGCGCCAGCGCGTAATCGTTCATGGAAAAGTGTTCAACCTCGGTCAGCAGCGAGGCGAGGTCGGAATGCGCCTCCGGTAGCTTATGGTGGTACCACGCGGTTGCGGCATAGGTCGGCAAATTGAGTTGATAGGCCAGATCGACTCCGGGATTGACTTCGGGGGAATCCGCATCGAGAGAGAAGTTTAGTATCTGCGATAGAAGAATCACGCCATTGAAGTCGACAGAGCGTTCGGTTTCGAGCACGCGGGTGAGAACCGCGGAGCGCGTGGTGCCGTAACTTTCGCCAAACAAATATTTGGGAGAATTCCAGCGTGCATACTTCGAAAGGAATTGGATGATGAAATCGGAGAAAGCCCAGGCATCCTGATCGACTCCGTAGAAAGCTTTTTCGCGGTTTTTGCCGCTGATGCGGCTGAAGCCGGTTCCGGGCGCGTCGACAAAAACGAGGTCGCTCACGTCGAGCAGGCTGTGATCGTTGTTGACGACGGAATAGGGGGCAGCGGGGGTATGCGTGTCATCCGCCGTGACTACGCGCTTCGGCCCAAACGCTCCCATGTGCAGCCACACTGTCGAAGAACCCGGACCTCCGTTGTAGAGAAACGTGAGTGGCCGCGGCTCGCCTTTATTGTCGGACTTGAAATAGGCCACGTAGAACATGCTGGCTTCCGGAGTCTTGTTCTTGTTCTCCGGTTCGGTGTTCTGGGGAACGTCGTCCCAGCCCTTGGGGTGCACTACGAGCGTGCCGGCAAAGGCATCGTAATTGATGATATTGCCGCGAACCGTCACTGATCCCTTGCTCGTCTGCTGCTCGGGCTTGAAATGTTCGATCTCTGCCGGCTCCGTCTTGGGCCGTTCAGGCTTGCTGACCGCGGGCTCTTGCTTGATTTGTGCATGAACCATGGCGAGTGGTAGGGAAACGAGAGCAACTGCCAGCGTAACAATTCTCAGGGGGTACGTTCGCATCGGAAGCTTCTCCATTACTGAGAATGGGTCAGAATTTTGTTGGCTTGATTGCGCAGTTAATTTATCACGTTCGGCCGGCAAGAGACGCGCCATCGATTCCGCTTCGTTATTGGGCAACTGCGCTCTTGAAATATTCGAGCGACATCCGCAAGCCTGTTTCCAGATCGATCTTCGGTTCCCAGCCGAGGAGCTCCCGCGCTTTTGTGATGTCAGGGCGGCGCTGTTTGGGATCGTCGGGCGGCAGCGCCTCGTAGCGGATTTTGCTTCTTGACCCGGTAACTTTTAGTACGCGCTGCGCGCATTCGAGAATGGTGAACTCGTTCGGGTTGCCGATGTTAACGGGCAGATGCTCGCCCGATTTTGCAAGGCGCGTGAAACCGTCGATTTCGTCACTGACGTAGCAGAAACTACGGGTCTGGCTGCCGTCGCCGTAGACGGTGAGGTCTTCTCCCCGCAAAGCCTGCTTCATAAAGTTGGGGACGACGCGGCCATCGTTGAGCTGCATGCGCGGGCCGTAGGTGTTAAAAATTCGCGCGATCCGCGTATCGACTTTGTGATAGCGGTGGTAAGCCATGGTCACCGCTTCTGTGAAGCGCTTGGCCTCGTCGTAGACAGAACGCGGACCGATGGAATTCACATTTCCCCAATAGGTTTCCTTCTGCGGATGCTCGAGCGGGTCGCCGTAGCACTCTGAAGTGGAGGAGACGAGATATTTCGCGTTGTATTTGCGGGCGATATCGAGCGCGTGAAAAGTTCCGAGCGAGCCGACTTGCAGCGTCTCGATGCCGTGCTGCGTGTAATCGACGGGGCTGGCCGGGCTGGCGAAGTGGAAAACGTAATCGACCCTGCCCACATCGAAGGGCTCGCAAATATCTTTTTCTACAAATTCGAAGCGCGAGTCTTTGGCGAGGTGGGCTAGATTCGCGCGCCGGCCGGTGAGCAGATTATCGATGACAATGACGTTCCAGCCCTCGGCGAGCAAGGCGTCGCAAAGATGCGATCCTAGGAAACCGGCGCCGCCGGTGACCAGCGCGCGTTGGCCGCTCATGCTCTATTGGCGCCGTTTTTGATTGCGCTCTTAAACGCGGCAGGCACGCCATCGGGATGCGAAGCGGCGCGTCCCACGCTGTAGTAGGTGAATCCCTGCTCGGACATCACTTCGGGATCGTACAGGTTGCGCCCGTCGATCACGATGGGATATTTCAATTCCTCGCGCAAGCGGTTGAGATCGAGGTTGCCGAACTCTTCCCATTCAGTGAGAATCAGCAGAGCATCGGCGCCGCGAGCAGCTTCGTAGGCGGAG
>JASIKQ010000420.1 GCA_030049565.1 Candidatus Sulfotelmatobacter sp. | reverse complement strand
ATGCTTGATACTGCGATCATTGGCGCTGGGCCTTATGGCCTTTCCATCGCCGCGCATTTGCGTAGTCGCGGCATACCATTCCGTATTTTTGGCCGCCTGATGGATAGCTGGCTGTCGCACATGCCCAAAGGTATGTGTTTGAAATCCGACGGATTCGCTTCCAACATTTACGATCCCGACGGCGACTTTACTCTTTCACGATTTTGCGCGGAACGAGGCATCGCATACTCTGACGCCGGCATTCCGGTTCGCCTCGACACTTTCTCGGCCTATGGCGCGGCCTTCAAAGAACGAAAAGTGCCGAAACTGGAAAACAAAATGGTCACGCGCCTGGAGCGTGTTTCCGATAGTTTTCGGCTTAGCCTCGATACCGGGGAGTACTTCAATGCCCGTAGGGTCGTGCTCGCGGTTGGCATCACCCATTTCCCCTGGGTGCCAGCCGAATTTGCAAATTTGCCGGAAGAGATGCTCACTCACAGCTTTCGCCATCACGAACTGGAACAGTTTCGCGGGCATAGCGTCGTCATAGTCGGCGGCGGCTCTTCGGCAACCGATCTCGCCGGACTGCTGCACGAATCCGGAGCCCACGTTCAATTGGTTTCGCGCCGCACGGCGTTGAAGTTTCACGGAGGGCCGACCGGCAAAAAGCGTTCCTGGTGGGACGACGTGAAGCGTCCGCAATCGGGCGTCGGACCGGGATGGCGCCTGCGCTTCTTTGCCGACGCGCCCGCAGCGTTTCATTGTCTTCCCGAGAACCTGCGACTTGAAGCCGTACGCCGCGTACTTGGCCCTTCGGGAGGATGGTTCGCTAAAGATAAGGTCATTGGAAAAGTTCCCTTGCTGCTCGGGCAAACGCCTCAACGCGCCGAGATTAAGAACGGCCGCATAGCGCTTCATCTTCGCGCTCTCGACGGCAGCGAGCGCGAAGTGGTAGCTGAACACGTCATCGCGGCCACTGGTTACAGGGTGGATCTCGAGCGCTTGAAATTTATCAGCCCTGAAATTCGTTCACAGTTGAAAACTACTGGCGGCTCGCCCGCGCTTTCAAGGCGTTTTGAGTCGTCAGTGCCCGGCCTTTATTTCGCAGGACTAACTGCCGCTAACAGCTTCGGCCCGGTCATGCGGTTCGCTTTCGGCGCGGGCTTTGCCGCTCGTACTATCGCTGGCGCGCTGGCGAAATCGGCGGTTGCCGAAACTTCGATCTTAGTTCCCGTTTCTCCGGTGCACGTGAAACGGGAGTTGCGCGAAATTAAGCTGCCCGAGCGCGAGAAAGCCGGCGCCGCCTCCCGCGGATAACCCAGACAAAAACTAAGCCCATGAAGCGAGAAACTATCGCCATTCACGCCGGCTACGACGGTGATCCCGCGACCAAGGCGGTCGCCGTGCCGATCTATCAAACCATCGCGTTTGAGTTCGACAGCGCCGAGCATGGCGCTGCCCTGTTCAATCTCGAAGTTCAGGGAAACATCTACACTCGCATCGGGAACCCCACGAATACAGTCCTCGAAAAGCGCGTCGCGGCGCTTGAAGGCGGCGTGGATGCGCTCAGCGTCAGTTCGGGCATGGCGGCGATCGAGTACTCGCTGATCAACATTGCGGAGGCGGGAAACAATGTTGTTTCCACTCCGCAACTCTACGGCGCAACCTACACGTTGCTCGCACATATCTTTCCCAAGCGAGGTATCTGTTCGCGATTTGCCAAGACTGACCATCCCGATGACGTCGAGAAACTGATCGATGAGAATACGCGTGCTGTCTACTGCGAGAGCGTGGGTAATCCCGCGGGCAACGTTGCCGATATCGAGGGACTGGCTCGGGTCGCGCACAAGCATGGTGTTCCGTTAGTCGTCGACAACACGGTTGCGACTCCAATTCTTCTTCGGCCTATCGAGCACGGCGCCGATGTCGTCGTGCACTCCATGACTAAATTCATGGGCGGGCACGGCACGACTCTCGGCGGCATTATCGTGGACAGCGGCAAGTTTCCCTGGCGCGAGCACGCGAAGAAGTTCTACATGCTGAATCAGCCGGAGATCGCTTACCATGGCGTTGTCTATGTCGAACACTACGGCGACGCCGCCTATGTGGCTCGCTGCCGCACCGTGTGCCAGCGCAATACCGGCGCAACGCTCTCTCCCTTTAACGGTTTTCTGCTGCTGCAAGGAGTTGAAACGCTCGCGCTGCGCGTCGAACGGCACGTCGAAAACGCACGCCAGGTCGCCGAATTTCTTCGTGCTCACAAGATGGTTGATTGGGTTAACTACGCTGGATTTCCCGACAATCCCCTATACGCCATGGCGCAACGCTATATGGGTTCGAAACGCTGTTCGCTCCTGACCTTCGGAGTGAAAGGCGGCTTCGAAGCGGGGACGAAATGTTTCAACGCGCTGAAGTTGTTTAAACGCATGGTCAACATGGGCGACGCCAAATCGCTCGCCTGCCATCCTGCATCTACAACTCACCGCCAGCTTACGCCGGAAGAACAGTTGAAAGTCGGCGTTACGCCGGAGATGTTGCGGCTGAGCGTGGGTATCGAACACATCGACGACATAATCGCCGACCTCTCCCAGGCACTCGAACAATCTGCAAAGTGAAATCTGTGAACACTGTGGAGGTACGTCATCATGGCACTGCTGATTGATGGAGGGCGGATTCCGCCCCGCTGGGCCGAAAAGCATCCCTATTCGTTCACCGATTATTTCGGCGCAGGAGCGGACTGCATTAAAGTCGCCCTGATCAACAACATGCCCGATCCGGCTCTCGAAGATACCGAAATGCAGTTCATGGAACTGCTCGATACCGCCTCCGGAGATATTCCGGTGCGCCTCAAACTTTACTCATTGCCTGGAGTTCCGCGCGGCCCGCGCGGGGGGCAGCATCTGGAGGATTTTTACTTCGATTTGGCCGATTTGTGGAAGAGCCCCTTCGACGCCATCATTATGACCGGCACTGAGCCACAGCAGCCCGACCTGCGGGAAGAACCGTACTGGCGGGAACTTGCCGACGTTCTCGACTGGGCTGAGAGAAATACGGCTTCAACCATTCTTTCGTGCCTGGCGGCTCACGCCGCGGTGCTTCACGGCGATGGCATTCGCCGCCAGCGGCTCGCCGATAAACGATTGGGCGTGTTTGAGGCGAAGGCCTGCGACCACCGGTTCATTCGGCACGCGCCGGGTGTGATAAAGTTTCCGCACTCCCGCTGGAACGAAGTGCAGGCGAACGCGCTGACAGCGTGCGGTTATTCGGTACTGACCATGTCCGATCTCGCTGGCGTTGACATGTTCGCAAAAGAGCGCAGAAACAGTTTGTTCGTGCACTTCCAGGGTCATCCGGAATATGGCGCAAAAACTCTTCTGAAAGAATACCGCCGCGACATAAAGCGCTTTCTACGGCAGGAAAGATCGACTTATCCCACCATGCCGCACGGATATTTCGATGCCGCCTCTGCCAAACTGCTGGCGGAATTTCAGGAGACTGCGGTGAACCGCGGCGGCGAAGAGCAACTGATATTTTTCCCAGAAGCGATCGTGGCCGCGGCGTTGCAGAACACATGGCAATCGTCGGCCGTTTTCATCTATCGCAATTGGCTGCGCTACATGTGGGCGAAGAGGAGAGCAGTTCGCGCCTTCGCGGTAGTGGCTACATCTCTTGCTCAAACCCAACGAAAACGATCGGTCGTTTAGATGGCCTAAACCAGGTGTCTGCACCACCCATGATTGCTGCCGCAACAACTATCAATAGAGCCACCGGGCCCTTGCCGGCGCTTCCTGCCCGCATCAGCGACGTCATAAAACCCTGGCTGCGGGAGATACCTGCTCACCCGGCCCTGAGCGAAGGCTCAGGCACATGGACCTACTGGCAACTGGGTGCTGCGATCGCTGAAACGCAAGTATTTCTTCAGCGTTCCGGAGTGCGTCCGGGGGACCGTGTCATGATTGTCGGCGAAAACTGCCGGGAGTTTGCAGCTCTCCTATTGGCGGCAACCGCCATCGACGCCTGGCCGGTGCTGGTCAATGCGCGCCTCTCTGCGCGCGAAGTTGACGAAATTCGCGAGCACTGCGGAGCTCGCCGCGTGCTTTATACGGTAAGTGTATCTTCTCATGCCTCAGATCACGCCAAAAGAAACGGGGCGACGATCGAACAAATATCCGCGTTAGGATCGATTGCTGTCGGCACGCTGAATGAAAACACCGCGCCCGAAGCATTGGAAGAGGATATCTCTGAGCGCGTAGCAGCCCTTATCTATACTTCCGGCACTACGGGCCGGCCCAAGGGCGTGATGCTGACTCACCGTAACCTGCTGTTTGTTGCCGCGGGCGCATCGAAGATTCGCTCCTTGACTCCGCAGGACCGCCTCTATGGCGTTCTGCCCATGTCTCACGTCGTGGGGCTGTCGGTGGTTCTTCTTGGATCGTTGCTCAGTGGAGCGTCGGTTTACTTGTCTCCCCGTTTCGACCCGATGAACGCCCGTGTAACTCTCGAAAAAGAGCGCATCACCGTCGTGTTGGGCGCTCCCGCGACCTTCTCGCAATTTCTGCAATATGCCAAGCTTCGCAAAATTGATTCGCTGAGCTTTCCCGCCCTACGCATTATTTCTTCGTCCGGCGCTCCGCTTCACGCTTCTACCAAAGCCGGTGCGGAAAAACTTTTCGGCATCTCGCTGCACAATGGGTATGGCGTCACCGAATGCTCCCCCAACGTCGCCCAAACCAGAATTGAAGCGCCGCGCAGCGACACCTCAATCGGTCCGCCGTTTCCCGGAATCGAGATCAAGCTGGTTGGGCCGGATGGCAAAATCGTACCCGCCGGAGAGCCGGGCGAGCTCTGGGTGCGTGGACCAAATGTGATGAAGGGATACTATCGCGCTCCCGAAGAAACCGCAGCCGCCATTAATTCGGAAGGATGGTTCAACACGTGCGATCTCGCTCGCGTGGAAGACGGCAATCTGTTTATTGTCGGGCGAACGAAAGATCTGATCGTTCACCATGGTTTCAACGTGTATCCGGCGGAAGTCGAGGCGGTTCTGAACGGGCACCCTAACGTCGCCCAATCTGCGGTGATTGGCAGATCATTCGCCGGCGACGAGGAAGTGCTCGCCTTCGTTCAGCCACAGCCGGATTCGGCCATCACCAGTAACGATATCGCCGAGTATGCTTCCCGACGCCTTGCAGCCTATAAGCGTCCCGCGCACATTTTTGTTGTTCCCTCTCTGCCGCTTACTCCCACTGGAAAAGTCATGAAGGCCGAACTCGCAAAAATGGCTGAACAGCTTCTTCAGCCCCGCTGACGTGTGCTCGGACACTCTTGTCCGACGGAACAGTCTCACAGTCACAGCGGCACTTCAATCAGCCTCGGCCCCTCGCTTTCAAATCCCTTCCACAATTCTCTGGCAAAATCCTCCAACGAACTCACGCGTGTCGCTGGCACTCCCATGCCCTTTGCCAGGTGCACCCAATCGAGATCGGGCCGCCCGATCTCAAACAGGTCCAGCGCTCGAGGCCCTGGTTCTCCCACGCCCAAATAAGAGAATTCACGTTTTAAGACCGCATAATCGCGATTGGCGAAGACCACCGTCGTAATCTCAAGCCCCTCTCGCGCCATGGTCCAAAGCGCCTGATTCGTATACATGGCGCTGCCGTCGGCGGTCAGGCACAGAACTTTCCGGTGACCGCTGCGCGCGCACGCAATTGCGGCACCTACGGCCAGCGGCAACGCGATCCCAATCGAACCGCCGGTATTTCCCAGCCAGTCGTGCGGCGGAGCGCTCCGCGTCGCCGCCATCATACCTCGTCCTGAGGTCATGGATTCATCCACCACAATGGCATTCTCGGGCAGAAGTGCGCCTACACACGCCGCCAATCCTTGTAACGTGATTGCACCGTGGGGCAACGACGGCCGCTCAGATTTTTCCGCCACGTCCCGGCCGGCTCTTACCGACAAAGCATCGGCGAGCGCCTCGATCCCTGCCAGGTAATCTTCTCCGGGTGTGGCCAGAGTGTGCATATCACATCCCTCTGGAGTGAGCACTGCGTTCTTCCCCGGGGCCGCGAAATACGCAACCGGCGGCTGCGCGCCTACCAGGATCATCTGACGGTATTCCTTAAGTTGCTCCACGGCCACTTCCAGGATGTACTGCACGCGCTCCACCGGCGCAATGCCGGCACCACGCTCGAGCCTTGAGATTGGATACGGTGCGAACAGCTTCGCGCCGGTAGCGACCGCGATCTGGCCGGCGGTCTGGAGCGCTTTTCCATAGAGCGCATTTCCGGAAAGCAGGATTGCAGTTCGCAAACCGGATTTGAGCATTCGTGCGGCGCGCTCAACAGCATGCATATCAGGAGCGGGAGGCGCAGTTCGGCCAGGCACTAATGCGACAATCCCTCCCTCGCTCCATGCAACATCAGCGGGAACGATCAGCGTCGCAATTTCGCCCGGTGCCGTGCGTGCAGCGGTAATGGCTTCGGCGGCATCGTGGCCAAGCTCAGCCGCAGATCGCGATGTGCGCAGCCATTTGGAATAGGGGCGAGCAATGCCCTCGATATCGGATATTAAAGGCGTGTCGTGGCGCAGGTGATAGGTTGCATGTTGGCCGATTATGTTAACCATGGGCGTGTGCGCTCGGCTGGCATTGTGCAGATTGGCTAATCCGTTGCCGACGCCGGGCCCAAGGTGAAGCAGTGTGCAGGCCGGCTTTTCCGCCATGCGGGCGTAGCCATCCGCAGACGCCGTGACTACGCCTTCAAACAAACCCAGCACACAACGAATTTCCGGCAGACGGTCAAGCGCGGCGACGAGATGAATTTCCGAGGTGCCGGGATTGGTGAAGCAGACTTCAACCCTCCCGGCGATTAGCGTGCGGATTAGACTTTCTGCCCCATTCATCGCGCAAATGATCATCACAGCAGGGCAGATACGCCCAACCGGAAGATGCTAATTGTACGGGGTCAGCGATTGCCGCAACAAGCTGACGATTCACCACAGACTCTTCCTGCAAATGCCCGAGCCGTCTGTAAATCGAAATCACTTTGCTAGCTCAGATGAGATACAGGCACGAAGAGTCAAAGAAGGCTCACTTCATTCGGAACATGCTTTCTTCACTTGCCGCGTCAGAACCGCTCCTAGAGCCTCGAAGTGCTTGGCAATCATTCCAAGGTGATCCCCAGGGGAGGCTTCAATTTCAAGCTCCGCCACCAATCCTTTCCACACTTCGGTTGGCGAATTGGGGAAGTAAGAACCCTCTTCCGGCCGAATGAAGCCTACTTTACCTTTATAAAACCTGGGCTTGAACCGCCTCATCGTCTGGAAGTCGTGCTGCGTTACTTTCACAGTGGTGTGGGCAAGTGACAAGGGCGGCGCTGGAACGGCATGGGTAAAATTATTCCCGCCTGCCAGGCTCGCTCGCCGCGCAAAAGCTCGAAATACAAGCGCCACGGCGGTGGGAGCCGGCATCTTTTTTATTACCGACAATTTCGCTCGTGTATTCCGCGCGAATAGCGATAACCGTTCGCGCAGCGGAAAATATCGCGCGTCCGGATATGTGTCGATCAAGGTAAGCAGTGCAACTTTTTTGCCGCTCGCTTTCAAACGCTGCGCCATTTCGAGAGCCACTAAACCTCCGAACGAATAGCCAATCAACACATAGGGCCCTTGCGATTGTATTTTGTTGAGTTCGTCAAGATAGAATGCTGCCATCTCTTCGATGCTGTCGAACGGTTCCTCCAGCCCATCGACACCCCTGGCCTGAATCCCGTAGGCAGGATTACTGGTGCCTATATGCTTTGCTAATTCAAAGAAACTGGCGCGACCTCCGACGCCGTGCACAATAACAATTGGCGGATGCGCGTTGCCGGCCTTCAAAGGAACATAGGGCGAAAAGCGTGGCAGCGCCGGTTGCTGTAAAAGTGCCGCCAGCGCTGCAATCGTTGGCGCGTGATAAATGGTGGCGCTGGGCAGTTCACGGCCAAATGCCTTTGCAATCTCGGCGAATATGGCGTCAGCCTGCGAATCATCGCTCCCCAGGCCGAAAAAATTCTCGTGCAGGTCTATCGAGGAGCGGTCCAGCACACGCTGCCAAATTCGAGTGAGCGCCTCAACTGTATTCACTGGGCCTTCGTTATTCACTTGGGCGGTATCGGCCGCGAGGCTGCCGTTCACAGCAGTCCGCCCTGGTTCGCATTTTTCATCGCCCAATGGCACGGTAGCATCGAATCATTCAATGCAAACAGGTGCGACGCGATAATCATGAATGCGCGAATGCCCAGTAGAGTTCGCGGGCCTTCGCATAGATTGGCCCAAATGGTAACGAACGAGTACCGATGCGAGTCACGGGCACCACTTTGGAATAATTGCCGGTCGCAAAGATCTCATCAGCTTTCTCGAAATCCTGATAGGTAAGGGTTTTCTCTACCACGGTTACGCCTGCGCTGCGTAACAGGCCCATCACCCGTTGACGCGTAATACCCGCCAGAAATGTGCCGTTCGCCATGGGAGTAAACACCACTCCGTCTTTCGCCATAAAAATGTTGGAAGTGGCCAGCTCGGCGACGTTACCCAGCATGTCGCACACAATCGCGTTATCGAATCCGCGTTCGTGCGCTTCAAACAAAGCCCGCGAGTTGTTGGGATAAAGGCATCCGGCCTTGGCGTCGACGGGCATAGTTTCAAGCGTCGGGCGGCGAAACGGAGACAGCGTCACGGAGAATCCCTTGGGCTGGCGCATCGGCGCTTCGTAAATACAAAGGCACCAGCGCGTCGATTCCGGATCGTGCGCCTGTACCCATGGGCCTTCCCTTTCGGCCCAGTACATAGGTCGAATATAGAGCGCGGCTTCTTTACCGAATCGCGCAATTCCTTCACGCGCCAGTCTTACCCACTCTTCCGGACACACGGCCGGTTTGAGATATAACTTCTTTGCCGACTCATTAACGCGAGCGCAGTGCAAATCAAGATCGGGAGTAACTCCTTCAAAGGCGCGGGCGCCATCGAACACAAGTGAGCACAGCCATGCGGCATGAGTGCGCGGACCCATGATGGGCACATTGCCTTCGTGCCAGTTTCCCTCGAAGTAAGTCCAGGTCCTGGACCATTCGCTCCCCAGCGTCATTTGTGATTACCCACCCGATAACGGTACGCTACGCCATGCCAATTTGGTGAGTCAATATCTGAAGCGGTCCCAGACCGTCAAGACTCACTTGATACGGCCGGCATAGCCGAAAATAGCTTTCAATTCGAGAAACTCTTCCAGTCCAGCCTTGCCCCATTCGCGGCCGTTGCCCGACTGTTTGTAACCGCCGAAACAGCCAGCGAAATCGACGCGAGCATGGTTGATGTGTACATTGCCGGCGCGAATTCTGTTGGCGACTCGGCGGGCGCGATCAATATCGCTGCCCGTTACGAAACCCGAGAGGCCGTATGGAGTGTCGTTCGCAATTCGCACCGCATCGTCTTCATTGTCATATGGAATCATGCACAGGACCGGCCCAAAGATTTCATCGCGGGCAATCGTCATATCGTTGCGGACGTCCGCGAAAACCGTGGGCCTCACGAAGTAGCCCTTCTCGATCCCTTCGGGACGGCCCGGACCTCCGGCAACCAGCGTCGCGCCTTCCTCAATCCCTACGCGAATCAGACGCTGAACTTTATTGAACTGAGCTTGATTGGCTAGCGGCCCAAGATGAACGCCGTCGGCGAATGGATCGCCGACTTTGGTGGCATCGGCAGCCTGCTTTGCAGCCGCGACCGCATTCGCCATGTGCGATCGCGGAACCAACATGCGAGTCGGGGCATTACACGATTGCCCGGTATTGCGAAAACAAACCTGCACTCCATCTCTTACCGCAGTTTCAAGGTCGATATCGTCAAGAAGAATGTTGGCCGATTTCCCTCCCAACTCCTGTGTCACCCGTTTCACCGTCGGCGCTGCGTCCAGAGCCACAGTGATTCCCGCCCGGGTTGAGCCGGTAAATGAAACCATATCTACATCCGGGTGCGCGGCAATCGCCGCGCCCACCGTGGGGCCATCGCCATCCACCAAGTTGAATACGCCTGCGGGTATTTCAGCCTGATCGAGAATCTCCGCAAATAAGTGCGCTGACAAAGGCGCCAGTTCACTGGGCTTGAGCACCACCGTGCAGCCAGCGGCCAGGGCAGGAGCAACCTTGGCGACAATCTGATTCATCGGCCAGTTCCAGGGAGTAATCAGGCCACACACTCCAATGGGTTCTCTCCGCATGAGCGTCGAACCCATGAGCTCTTCGAACTTATATTGTTCGAGAACTTTCACGATTTCGAGCAAGTGCGCGAGACCAGCAGGCGCCTGTGCCGCTCGCGATAACGAAATGGGACACCCCATCTCTTTCGAAATCGTCTGAGCCATTTCCTCCGACCTCGCCTTGTAAGTGTCAATGATCCGCCGCAGCAACGCTAGCCGTTCGCCGATTGCGGTCTCCGAATAAGAGCTGAATGCGTTTTTGGCGGCAGCAACGGCCTTGTCGACATCAGCCACCTTTCCCAGCGAAATTGTGGAGATAGGCTCCTCGGTGGCAGGATTGATTACTGCAAAATCATCCACAAGTGACGGGCTGACCCATTTCCCGTTGATGTAGAACTGCCGGCAATCTCTCATCTCACGCACTCCAACCGGAATTATTCTTCGCGATCCGCAATCATCCATGGTATCGCGGCAGTGCCCCTGCAACTGTCGTCACTAAGTTCTCATGGAAAGGACGGCAAGATATTCGCTCTGAAATCAGAATATCTTCCGACAAATAAACTGCGGGAATGAACCAGTGTCCGCCTGTCGGCGTCGAGGCTGGACTTGATCTTGCGTCCGGGAGAGCGGAACATTAGGTCATGAGCAAAGTTGGCGTACTGTTTCTGATGTACTTGGCGCTGGCGGTCGAGATCTCTGGCCAAACCAACGACATTCGCCCGGCTGCAAACAAAGAAGATCCGACGAACGCGCCAACATGCAGCGGCATGCCGGCCAATTCATCCAAAGAAAAAGTCGCACAAACAAGCCAGCGTCGGCACTCGGTAACGCTTTCTTGGAATGCCTCCGCTCCTGCATCGAAATCGCCGGGAGATGCGATTAAAGGTTATCGGGTTTATCGCAGTTCAAAATCACATGTTTACAGCGAGAATGACAGGATTAGCCAGACCCTCTTATCGGGCACTCGCTGTGTGGACGCTTCGGTCGAAGCCGGCAAAACCTACTATTACATAGTCAAAGCTGTGAACGGCAAGGGTAAGCAGAGCGTCGCATCTTCTGAGATCGCGGCGAAAGTCCCATCTCCATAGCTCAGTTCCAATTTCATACTTGTGCTATGGGATGACAGCTTGCACCGGCGGCGACGACAGGGCGCTTTCCTGCCCGCTGGAGTTCACCGACGTCGCCGCGTAATAATACGTCTGCCCAGAAACCACCGTGTTATCGGTATACGCGGCATTGGCATCAAGTGTCGGGTTGATTCTGGTATAAGTCCCATTGGAACTGTTGCTGCGGTAGACGTTGTAGCCTGCCACATCGGTGCTGGCATCCCATGACAAGCTTACTGAGGGCTGCGTGACAGCCGTTCCTGTCCCGTTGAAGGGTATGCTCAGCGCGGGGCCCACAACGTAAACACTTCCGGCGAACAACCCGGTCGATTGCGGCGCGAAGGTGACGTTCACCGTGATGCTTTGCCCTGCATCCAGAGTCAGCGGCATCGGCGGACCGCTCATGGTGAACCCGCTGCCATTGACTATGATATTAGTGAACGTTACGGCATCCCACTTGAGCATATTAGTTAACACAATCGGCAATGTCGAATCGCTTCCAACGGCCACATTGCCAAAAGATAAAGTGGCGGGAAGGGACGCGACTGGATTGCTGTTCCGGCCTGCGCCTCCAACCCCCAATGTGAGTGTGCCGTTTGAAGCATCGCTGGTGAACTCGATCGATCCTCCCGCCCACCCCGTCGACGTGGGCGTAAAGTTCACATTGAGATCGGCACTTTGTCCCGGCGACAGTTCCATCGGCAAGCTCACCCCGGAGGCGGAAAATTCTGGGTTATTCGTGGTGATCGCCGAAACCGTAACGCTTGTCTGTCCGTTGTTGCTCAAGGTGACGAGCAAGGTTTCCGTCTGGCCGATGGCCACGCCGCCAAACCTAAGACTTGTGGGCGAACACCGAAGCTGATTCGTACTGGCGCGGGCCGCGATGGCCAAGCTCGCAACCAGAAAAATCGCGAGAGTGTCAGTGAGAAAGTGAAGGCTACGAACGGAGAATGGCTGGGTAAAGGGCTGGGGGACTCGCATATCCCTCAGTGTGAAAGCTGCACCGCGAGGTAACTAGATTCCAACAGTACAGCAACCCCCATGGCCGATAGGACAATCACCGCAGATTAGCAGTTTCTAAACCCAAAGCTTTCAATCATATAGATGGACTCGCGCCTTGCGATGTTGCATAGGCCTTGATGATGGACATCGCGCGATCCTTCCGCGGCTCGCGTACACCTCTACAATTGAAACGCAGCTCAAGGTCTTGATAAACCATGAAATATCGCATTACCCAGGACGGAGTTTTGGAGACGTCTCTCTCCGGTTTTGACCTCGTGAATTTTCCCATACTGAATAAGGGAACCGCATTCACGGAATCCGAGCGCACCGACTTCGCTCTGCATGGGCTGCTGCCGCCGCACCTTGGAAATCTCGAAGATCAGGCCGCGCGCCGCATCAAAGCCCTGCGCAACTTTGCTACGAATTTTCAACGCTACGCGTACCTGCGCGACCTGCA
>JASIKQ010000419.1 GCA_030049565.1 Candidatus Sulfotelmatobacter sp. | reverse complement strand
GGTCGCCAGATAGGCCGTAACGTCGTGCAAGTTTTTGTTGTCCGGATCGTCCAGCAGGAGAAGCATCTTCTTGTGACCCTCCTGGGGATCCTTCACATCCACTTTCGGAAATCCGTTGTCGACCGCGATCGACTGGCGCGAGCCGTCGGCGAGCTTCACGACGACAAGGAAATCGTCCTTGCGGACGAGCGTGCCGTCAATCTTCTCACCGCTCGCCAGGGTGACTGTCGCCTCCTGACCGCCTCCGCCGCCGCGCCCGAAACCACCGCGGCCACCACCGCCGGTGCTGCCCGAGACCCAGGTATTCTGCAGCGTGCGCGGATCGGGATTTTTTGTGGCGATGCCAGCCAGGTCACCGGTCACCGAGTGGCAACTCGAGCAGAGCTTGGTGAATTCTACTTGGCCGGCAACTGGATCGCCGACAAGGATGTTGTAGGTGAGTCCCACCGGATTTCTTCCCGGAGGGCTGCCTTGCCCGCCCATAGTGGCCTGAATGCTGTGAATGTATTCGGCGATCGCTGCGGAATCGGTGTCTGGAAGATTGATTGGAGGGTTGTGTTTGGCGATAGACGCGGCGACTCTTTCGCCGTGCTGATCCATCATGGTTTCGGCGGACTGCAGCAGGTTGGGACCGTTCTTATCTAGAACGCCGCGCATGTCAGACGCATGACAGTCAGCGCATTGCGCATCATAGAGAGACTTGCCGCGCGCGAGCACGTCCTGGGTCGCCATTGGACGCGTGTACTGCGGAAAGCCGCCGCGACGCCCCGGGCCGGCTGCCCCGCCGCCACGCCCACCGCGCCCGCCTTGGGCTGGGGGTGTTGCTGAGGCCCCGGGCGCTCCCGGTGGTGCCTGCCCCTCGCCTGGCGGCACCGGCTCCTGCGCCATCACGTGAACGGCCGCGCCGAGCAGCACAGCCACACCAATACAGGCCACTAGCTTTCGGATCGCCAAGCTCCACCTCCCCAAAACCTCGCTCCTTGATGGCCGCAGAATCTATCACTCTGGATTGACAACTTCAAGCATGGATGTTGGGCGGGACGTTTTCTTGCGGCGATATGGCGGACCGCGTCCCAGTGAGTGTCGGATCGACCCGGCGTTACGAAGGATGGAGGCGCGAGTGGGAATCGAACCTCCAGCGCCCATGGATTATACGTAAGTTGTTGAATTAACTGACACATGATTTGGCGATACTTGGGGGAATTCGGGGGTTATCGGTGGGTCGTGTATAAAAATGTCGGAATTTTTTCTGAAGGCATTTCACGTCATGCGCGCCGTTACTTACGACGCCCACCGTCTCCGTGCGCGCCGGGCTGGCCTTTTCCGCGCCACTTTGGGCGAACGACCCCGTCGCGGGTCAATTCTCAGGCCGGGCTGATTTCAGTCCTTATAGGCTGATTCAAAGTAGTCCGCGATGTGCCGAAGCACCTTACGACTGCTTAATGATGGCCGGGGTCCACTCCGTCACAATATCGTCTTCGCTTTGTATTCGCCTATGCTAAAATAGCGAAGTCCCGATACTATGCGGCACGCACACGCTCAAAGTCGTCTGTTACGAGAAGGGCAGGCCGTCGGTGAAACACGTCACGCCGTTGCGCGTCTTCCATATCACGGCAATTTGCAACTTGGCGGACATCGCGAAGTCCAAGGCATTGTATTCGAAAGCGATGCTGCAAAAAAAGAAGGTCGCTTACGGAGACATTGCCTATCAAGGAGCGCAGGGCAAACGGGCTACCAAACTCGTCGAGAAACCGCCCGCCGGGACGATTCATGATTACGTCCCTTTCTACTTCGCGCCGCGCTCGCCGATGCTCTTTACCATCAACAACGGAAATGTTCCAGGCTGTCCCTACCGACAGGCGGACATCGTGCATCTGGTAACGACCGTCGAAGCGATTCATGAAGATGGGTTGGAGTTTGTGTTCTACGATTGTAATGCCACGCTGAATGTCGCGAACTGCTTCAACGATTTGAAGGATTTGGAAAAAATTCAGTGGGAGTTGTTTTATGAAACGCCGCGTCTCGACGGCTACTGTAAGTACTGGAATTGTCGTTCCGACAATCCAAAATATATGCGGCGGCAGGAAATTCGGCAGGCGGAGTTTTTGGTCCATAGTAAAGTCCCGTTGAAGCTGATGACGATGGTGGGCGTGCGCAACGATGAGATAGCGGAGGAGGTACGCGGCATTTTCAAAAACGCAAGCGTTAAACTGACCGTAGAAGTCAAGCCGGAGTGGTATTTTTAGGAGCAGCTTAGACGGTATGGCTGTCACTTTCAGAAGCGGCGATCTGTTGAAGGATAAATCCGAGGCGATCACGAACACCGTGAATTGCGTCGGAGTTATGGGCAAAGGTATCGCGCTTCAGTTCAAGCAGCGATGGCCGCGAAACTTTAAGGCTTACGCGGATGCCTGCAAACATAAGGCAATCAAACCGGGCAGAGTGTTCATCTACGACATGGGGCAGTGGGAAGAACCTCGTTACATCATCAATTTCCCGACAAAGGTTCACTGGCGCGGCGATTCGAAGATTGAATATATCGAGAGTGGCCTGCGTGACCTCATCGCGCAAGCAGAGCGATTGGGAATCAAAAGTATTGCCCTTCCACCGCTTGGATGCGGAAACGGGGGGCTGGAGTGGAGGGAGGTTAAGCGCGTAATTCTCGACGCATTCAAGGATCATCCCGATATTCAGGTGAATTTGTTTGAGCCGAAGGGCGCACCGCGTCCTGAGGACATGATAATTCAGACCGAGAAACCTCGAATGACGCCTGGCCGAGCGGCGATTATCACAATCATCTCCATCTATCGAGAGATGGAGTACGCCTTAAGCCAACTTGAAGCCCAGAAGCTCGCTTACTTTCTCGAAGAGGCTGGCGAGGATTTGAAGCTCGCATTCGTCCAACACAACTACGGGCCCTATTCAGACAAACTCCGGCACGTTCTCAAGGCTATAGACAGTCACTATATTGCTGGCGTTGGTGATTTTTCAGGAGATTCGGAGATAACCATTCTTCCTGGCGCTTTGGATCAGGCAAACGAGTTCATCGAATCCAACAAGGCACATGAGTTGCATGAGCGCGTTCAGCGTGTCGCTAGGCTCATCAATGGTTTTGAAACACCTTACGGCATGGAGCTTTTGGCGACAGTTCATTGGGTCGCGGTGCATAACCCGAAAGCGGCGAACGCCGCAGATGGGGTAAAAGGTGTTCATAAATGGAACGACAGGAAGAGGGCCGTCTTCAGTGAGGAACACATTAAGATCGCATGGCAAAGATTAGATAGCGAAGGTTGGCTACATCCGATAAACAAAACCACCAAGGTCTCTCTGCCGCTTCAAGAATAACTTCCTCAAATGACGACGAGATCGCGGATCGAGTGGACTGAGCACACCTGGAATCCAGTCACTGGATGCACTTCGTGTATAAATTATGTATAAAAATCTGGCGACGTTTAAAACTGTGCCATTTTATTGGGTATTTGATGGAGGCGCGGGTGGGAATCGAACCCACGCATGAAGGTTTTGCAGACCTCTCCCTTACCGCTTGGGTACCGCGCCCCAGACGGACAGTATAGCGAAAGTGGCGAGAGCTTTCGATTTGCTGCGATCGCCGGTAGTGACTCAGTTTGACAATCTGAGACACTACCCGAATCGCGATTCTCTCGAATGGTTCCGCGTCGCTTCGTGAAGTAAAAGCTCTGGTTAGGCAGGGGGCGTCGACGCGGGCATCAGATCGCCGTGAAACTCCACTTTGTGAGTGTTCGTGAGCAGGATTCGCGCATCT
>JASIKQ010000418.1 GCA_030049565.1 Candidatus Sulfotelmatobacter sp. | reverse complement strand
AAAGTAATTCACAGGAAAGGATCTGCGATGGCATTTCCGATACAACGCCCAAGAAGACTACGCCAAAATGAATCGATAAGACGCCTGGTCCGTGAGACTCGCCTCTCTGTCGACGACTTTATCTATCCACTCTTTGTTGTACCCGGGACCGGAATCAGGAAGGAAATCAGCGCGCTTCCGGGCAACTATCATTTATCGATCGACTGCCTGGTGGAGGAAGCGCGTGAGGCCAAAGATTTGGGAATCGGCGCCTTTCTGCTCTTCGGTGTGCCCGAAGCCAAGGACAAAGATGAGCACGGGTCGGCGGGTTTTGCTCCCAAAGGCATCGTGCAGCAAGCGGTACGTGCGCTCAAGAGCATGGTGCGGGACATTATTGTCATTACTGACGTCTGTCCTTGCGAATACACTACCCATGGCCATTGTGGAATCATTAAAAACGGCTACTTGGATAATGACGCGTCCCTCGATGTTCTGGCGAAGATCACGCTGTCGCACGCCGAAGCCGGCAGTGATCTGGTGGCTCCCGCAGCCATGCTCGACGGCCAGATTCAGACGATGCGCCAGGCCCTCGATACGAACGGATTCTACAACCTGCCGATCATGGCCTATGCCGCGAAGTTTGCCTCCAAGCTCTACGATCCATTTTTCAAAGAAGGCACGCGTTCGACGCTTTCGTTTGGCGACAAGCGCACGCACCAGATGGATTTTGGAAATTCCGACGAGGCCATGCGCGAGATCGCCATGGACATCGAGCAAGGCGCCGACATCGTGATGGTCAAGCCAGCTCTGTTCTATCTCGATGTTGTCTATCGCGCCAAGCAGGAGTTCCACATGCCCCTGGGCGCATACAACGTGAGCGGAGAGTACGCCATGATTCAAGCCGCCGCGCAGCTCGGCCGTCTCGATCGTGACGCCGTGATGCTGGAAGCATTGACCTGCCTGAAACGCGCCGGCACAGACTTGATCATTACATACTTTGCGAAACAGGCAGCGAAATTGCTATCTCACCGAACAGGTGCCGCTGCCCAGCCCCTGCACGAACCGGCATTAGAATTCCAACTGTAAATTCTCATGGCCCACAAACGATGGCTGCAATGAAGCTTGCAACCCATACAGGTCCGGCCGCTTTGCCTCAATCTGACGAAAGGCCGGAGCGCACAAAAACCGATCTGCGCGCCTTTATCAATCTTCTGGAGCGCCACGGCCGGCTGCGCCGTATCGATCACGAAGTCGACTGGCGCTTCGAGATCGGTAAAATCACGCGCGATCATCATGGGCCGATACTTTTCGAGAATATTAAAGATTATCCGGGTGCTCGCGTATTCACGAACGGCCTGAGCGATATTCAAAATATTGCTCTCGCGCTTGGTTTAGACTCTCGAACGGATCAGCACGAGATTGTGGCGGAGGCGCGAAGACGCCTAGAACACCCGCTCAAGCCAATCACGGTCGAAGCCGGTGCGGTCACAGAAAATGTAACTCTCTTCGGTGCTGTCGACCTGACAGCCCTCCCTATTCCACACTGGCATGAGCAGGATGCCGGCCGCTACCTCGGCACGTGGCACATCAATGTCACGAAAGATCCTGAGACGCAGCAACGCAACGTTGGCGTGTACCGCATGCAACTGTTGGGGCCAAGACAGGCAACGGTGAGCGCATCGCCAAAGAGCCATCTTTCTCGCCACGTCGCCAAGGCCGAAAAAATGGGGCAAGCGCTTGAGATGGCGGTTGCCATCGGCGTCAATGAATGTATGGTCATGGCAGCCAGTGCTGGCTATCCCTATGGATGGGATGAATGCGAGCTGGCGGGGGCATTTCAAGGGCGGAGGGTTCGCCTTATCCCCTGCCGGACCGTGCAGCTTGAGATTCCAGCCGAGTCGGAGATTGTTCTCGAAGGCGTGATCCAACCGGGAGTTCGTGTCACCGATGGTCCTTACTTCGATTATGCGGGCAAGGCCGATACAAACCATCGGGCCTTTCTATTTGAAGTCACGCGCATGATGTTTCGCGAGCGGCCCATCTTCAGAGGCGCGTCGGTGGGAGTTGCCGGCGCTGAGGATCATCAACTTTTTGCCTTTCTCGCCGCCCTCGAGCTCGCCGATTTTCACGGCAAGCGCCTGCGACAATTGGTTCAAAACTACTTTCTGCGTATGCGACAGTTCCACGCATTTCAATTTGCGGGACGAATCGGCAGCCTGCTGGACCGAGCCAAGTAAGAGATTATTAACCGCCTCCCTTTCCCGCTCGACTCACCTGCTTCACTTACCCGCCTCTTGTCCGGCGATTTAAGAATATTCTTGCCGTCGCCCGGGCCTCACATTCCATGGTGACAATGATCACTGCAATTTTTCTCGCGCGGGGCTGGAATGATTGTAGCCGGAGGTCGGTCATCTGACCAATCGCGGGTCGGCGTTGAGCGCCGCTTCGAAGACGCATTGGGAAGTGATCCCCAGGAATCGCGTGTATACGGAGGTTGCACGGCGGCTGCGAGATCACATCCTGCACGAACTCAAGCCCGGCGATATGCTGCCTCCGGAGCGCGAGTTGGTGCGTAGATTTCGCGTGAGCCGCAGCTCCATCCGCGACGCGATTCGCAGCCTGGAAGCAGTAGGTCTACTGAGTCCGCGCCAGGGTGTCGGTACCGTAGTGTGCGACCTCGTATCCGATACGGTTGTGTCTCCTGTAGCAAACGCGCTGCTGCAGAAGCGCACAACGCTCGGGGAAGTGCTTGAAGTTCGCATGATCATTGAGCCGGCATTGGCTGCGCGGGCCGCGTTGCGTGCGACTCCCGAGCAGATTGCAGAAATGGAGGCCATTCTCGCCCGGCAGGAGGACAAATTGCTCGCCGGCGAGCTCTCGATTGAAGAGGATTCAAGCTTTCACCACGACATTGCGCTGGCCGCCGACAACGCCGTCATCCTGAAAGTGGTGAGAGTTTTGATGGATTTGCTGCGGGAAAGCCGGCAACGCTCACTCCAGGCGCCAGAACGACAGCGCAAGTCACTGGCCGGCCATCAACGTATTCTCGCGGCCCTGAAACAGCGCGATGCCGCATCCGCCGAAGCCGCCATGCGACAGCATTTATTGGAAGTCGAACAAATCGTTTTGCAACGGATCTAAGAATAGAAACGGAGGTTGCCAGATGGGCAAGCTATTCGCGGTTGAAATCATTTACCGTGGGATCTTTCAAAAGACCCTGGCGAAAAACATAACGCGCGGCATTGTTCTGGCCGCGCATAACGATGGCAAGCTGGGCATTTCCTTTGGCCGTTATGGAGACAGCCCGGAACGGAATGGAATTCCTGCTAAGAGTTTCGCAATCATCGCCGACGATGAACAAACACTCGAAGCCGGAATGGCCCAGTATGAGCCGAAACAAGTTGATTTGACCGTTGTTCTCGACGACACGCTCTGCAAGGGCGCCGAGTCGTGGGCGTGGTACGGTTTGCAGCCGGTACATCATGCGTTAAAGCCCGGTAGCACTCTGATCGTGGTTTCGCTACAGGACGCTCGCACGCTGCTGAAGTCCATTCATCGCCGGGAAGAACCATACAAGCTTGCGGTTCTCAAAGGCGTGACCAGCTTCTCCGGCATGTGGGTCTACAAAGACGACCACACCGACGTACGCGTGCTCGGCGCGATCGCCAAAGCATTGCAGGAAGTCGTCAGCCTCAAGGCCCTCGAGCAGTTCATCACTGAAAAACTCAAGAGCCCAGTGAAAGTCGCTTCAGCGAAGCTCGCATATGAACGCTTCAAAACCATTGAGGTCAAGCCGGGCGAAGGCAATCCGGAAGAGCTGTTCAAATTCGCACTTCCCGATTGGACCGACATGCGGCAAGGCGTCTCAATCAAGGGACAACCGCAGGGTGGCCCATATGCCGATCCCATCACGAAAGAAGTCGGCGGCTTCCGTCCCGCGCGCAACGAGCTGTTCAAGAAATATTCCACGCGCAGCGAGCGGCCGGTGGTTAACTTCTCGACCTGCACCAAGTGCACGCTCTGCTGGCTGAACTGCCCGGACGCTTCCTTCGACGTCACACCCGACAAGACCTATGACGCGAATCTCGAGACCTGCTGCGGCTGCGGCGTGTGCGAGGCGGTTTGCCCCGTCAAAGACTGCATCACCATGGTGAACGAGTCGCAATTTACCGATAACGCCAGCCAGTGGGAGGCGTACCGCAAAGATAAAGACGCTTACCTGAAATGGCTGGAGAAGACCATCGAGTCGGCTGAGCCGTTGGAGAAGAGAGCTTACGGCTATCGTTATCGTGGTCAGTACAAAGAACAGGCCGAAGAGGCCCTGGAAATCGCTCAGAAAGGCTAACCGCGCCGGAGGAGCAGATTCAACAAAAGGAGAATCAGATGGCGACATTAACAATGCCGGTTGAAGAA
>JASIKQ010000417.1 GCA_030049565.1 Candidatus Sulfotelmatobacter sp. | reverse complement strand
ACATGCCATCGGGGAGACCGCCGTCCAAGGGAAGGCCGGTGGTCGCACCCACGCTGCGTATGCCCGGAATTTGCTCGAGGCGGGCGATCAATTGGCCATAAAAGAGTCCCTGTTCTGCTTTGGTCTTTGAGTCTTTCCATTCCGGCCAAGGCAGCGCAATGTCCATGGTGACGATTTTGTCTACGCGAAATCCGGGATCTACTTCGAGCACCTTTATCAGGCTGCGTCCAAGCAGTCCAGCGCCGATCACCAGAACAAGAGTGGTAGCTATTTGCGCCGCCACGATTCCCCGGCCAATCCGTTGGCTGCCGTGTGAACCTGCCTGCCCGCGCCCGCCCTCCGCCAGGCCGTCGCGCACCTCACATGAGGTCGCACGCAACGCGGTAAACAATCCGAGTCCTACTGCGACCGCGCACGAAAGCAATACGGCGAAGGCGAGCACCGGAATACTGACGGAAACGCTATCCAGGCGCGGCAGGTTCGTGGGCGCCGCCGCCAGAAGGGCCGCTACCCCGCAATACGCTCCGAAGATTCCAATGCAGCCGCCGGCCACTGAGAGCAAAAATGCTTCCGTAAGAAGTTGGCAGACTAACCGCAGCCGGGAAGCGCCCAGGGCGCTACGAACCGCGAGTTCACGCTCTCTCACTGATGCTTGGGCCAGGAGCAGGTTGGCGACATTGGCACACGCCACCAGAAGTAGAAATCCCACCGCCCCCAGCAATACGAGCAACGCAGGCCGGACTTCACCAGTGATCGAGTCCTGCAGCGGAACCACGGCCGCATCTTTGAGGAGATAGTCGTTTTGGTCGGTCTCGGAATCGTGAATGCGGAGCGCAATGGCGCGAACATCGGCGCTCGCCTGCGCAACCGTTACGCCGTCGCGCAAGCGTCCTGCTACATCGAAGTTGTGCGAACTCCGGCTGGGATTTTCACCATCCCGACCAGCCGCGACCCACAAACCTGCATCGGCAGGAAATTGAAAGCCCTCCGGCAGAACCCCAATGATGGAGAACGCAACATTATCAATTTTGAGGTGCAGCGCAGAAAGATCACGGGCCGATCCGAGAAATTGCTTCCAGTATCCATAACTGACTATGACGACCGGCGCGGCGCCTTTTTTGTCATCGGATTCCGTGAAATCGCGGCCGATGATCGGCTGGATGCGAAAGACATTGAAGAAACCGCGTGAAACGTGGGCGACCATTGATCGACTCGGCTGCTCGCCACCTGACAGGACGCCCATGTAAGCGCTGTACTTCGCCATCGCCTGGAAACTGCGGCTCTGATCGCGAAAGTCATCGAAGTTCGGGTCTGCGACACGGTTCCATGTTCCCCTGGTCGTGACTTCGAAGATGGCCATGATCCGGTTTGGATCGGTATATGGCAAAGGCCGCAGCAATACGCCGTAGACAACGCTGAAAATTGCAGTGCTGGCGCCGATGCCCAACGCCAGCGTGATTACGACGATGGCCGTGAATCCCGGCCTCTTGCGCAACTGACGTAGCGAGTAGCGAACATCTTGCAGCAGGCTATTCATGACTCCCCTCACTCGTACCTGAGCGCCACCATAGGATCGACCCTGGCTGCGCGGCGTGCGGGGATGAGTCCGGCGAACGCCGCCACCGTGGTCAATAGAATGAGCACTGTGATCAAGGAAAGCGGGTCGGTGCTCTTTAGCCCAAACAAGAAACTGTTCAGAACCCGGCCACCAAGCAGGGCCAGGGGAACTCCAATAAGAAGGCCCGCGGCCACAAGAAGCATGGCCTCACGCACCACCATTCCCATGACATCGGTTCTTTGCGCTCCGAGTGCCATACGCACTCCCATCTCGCGCGTTCGCCCGGCAATGCTGTAAGACATGACTCCGTAGAGTCCTATGCATGCCAGCAACAGCGCCAGTGCTCCCAGGAATCCGGAGAGTTTGGCGAGAGCAGTCGGAGTCGCGGCGCTGTCGTTTATTCGTTGATCGAGCACGCTAACAAAACTAATGGGAAGGCGCGGATCGGTCGCCTTGATTTGGCCAAGTACACTGCTCACCACTGCAGACGGCGAGCCGCTGACCTGCGCTTCGAGCACGATCTGGCGCGGATCGGGGATTTGCTGGAACGGAAGGTAAAAGCGAGGCCTCACCTGCTCGCGCAGGTCGTTCACTTTGGCATCATGAGAAATGCCGACAACCGTGATCGGCTTGTCCCGCCAATCTGGATCATCGATGGTAAATTGACGTCCAATTGGATTTTGTCCCAAAAAGAAATACTTCACCATCGCTTCATTCACGACGGCGACGCGGGCTGATGTCTCTGTGTCCTGCGCCTCAATTCCTCGGCCGGCAACAATGGGCATTCCGACCGCCCGAAAATAATCGGGGCCAACATAGTCCTCCCTGGCGCCGCGACCATGCGCGTTGTCAGCAGTGAATCCGGGCACAATGATCTCGTCGCCGGTTTCACTTCCGGCAAACAAGCCATTCTTTGAATAGGTAGCCGCATGCACGCCGGGAGTGTTTCTGACGCGAGCCACCAGCTGCTCGGCCAGTTGCTTCATCTTCTCGCTGTCATAGCCCGCCCCGACGGCATCGACTCGCGCAATGACCAAGCGGGTGCGATCGTAGCCGAAATCCTGTTTCATCAGGTTTTGCAGGCTGCGCAGCAGCAAACTCGCGGAAAAGAGCACCAGCAGCGACAAGGCAATTTGACCGGCAATCAATCCCTTCCCCAATCCGAATCGGGAGTTTTTCTCATCTGTCGACCGGGTGCCATCCTTGAGCGCTGGAGAAACGTGCACGCGCAGCGTTTGCAGCGCGGGAAATAAACCAAAAAGAATTCCCGTCGCCAAGGAAACTCCCGTAGTAAAGGCAAGCACACGCCAGTCGGGGGAGAGTGCAAGCACCGTGCCTGATCCCAACATCCCTACCAGCAGGCGCACTCCCCAAATCGCCAGTAGAGATCCCGCTCCTCCGCCAAGCAGGGCCAGTAGAATGCTTTCGCTCAACAGTTGCCGCAAGAGACGGCGACGACTCGCGCCGATCGCTAGCCGGATGGCAATTTCGCGGTTGCGGCGAGAGGCTCGCGCGAACAACAGATTGGCCACATTAACACAGGCAATCAACAGCACAAGGCCAACAATGGCCATCAGCAGGAGCAGTGAAGTGCGATAGTCGCCGCGCAGCTCTGAAAGCCCGCCGGCGCCCTGCGATACGGGAATATGGTCGTTGCGAACATACCGTAGGTCGTCGGCGGTCAGCGTCGCTCCATAGTCTCCGCGCAGCGCTTGCTGAAATACCAGATTCACGTTGGCTTCGGCCTGGACCGGGCTAATTCCGGGTTTCAAGCGCCCAATCAGAAGCAGCCATGACTCGTGTGTTGAATTTCGCCAATGACGCCCGCGGACGATTTCCGGCTGCATGCTCAAGGGAACGAACAACGCCATGCGCTCGCCAACCACGTCACCTTCGAAGCCGGCCGGAGCTACACCGATAACCGTAAAAGGAAAGCCATTGAGTCGAATGTTTTTCCCAACAACCGAAGGCGACCCGGCAAACTTCCGCTGCCAATAGTCATAGCCCAGCACAACCACGGGATTGGCATTCTCTTCCGTGTCGTCGGAACTGGAGAACAGGCGGCCAACCGCGGGCTCAACACCCAGCACGCTGAAATAGTTGCCGCTCACCATTCGCCCGGTCACTTTTTCGTTGGCCGATTGCTCTTCTCCGGAGTCAACCTCAATGTGGTGGTCGCTTGCGGCGGCGCACAATCCGGTGAAGACGGAATTCCGCTCCCGGAACTCTTTGTATAGAGGATAAGAAAAGATGTCGGTCTGGGGAGTCCCGTTGGAATCGTTGTTTACATTCGTCGGATCCCCGACTGCGAGGAGTTGCTGCGGATCTTTCACTGGCAGCATCTT
>JASIKQ010000416.1 GCA_030049565.1 Candidatus Sulfotelmatobacter sp. | reverse complement strand
GTTCAGCGGTAGAACGCCAGCTTCCCAAGCTGGATGTCGCCGGTTCGATCCCGGTCTCCCGCTCCATGTATTAATCACTATAGAGAGTGAAAAATCACCGGTCAGCAGTAGGTCAGCACAAGCCTAGTGATACACTCGCCGCTGCAAAACGATGCATCCAGCAGTCTTACACGGGGACCGCATTGTCAATACTAGTTAGTGCAAATAAACGCAAATAATGATTCATTACACGCATCTGAGTGGGCAAACGGCTGACCTGAGGGTTTTAACGGCTGGTGGTTGGTGCGGAGCTTGGACGCGTTCTTCGGAAGCGGACGGTCCACTTTACTTGCTGGTTTGCGGCGCGGGGCCGTTTGCCCTTCTCAAAGATCATGGCACAACATCATGCCACAACTGCGATGCCAAAGCGAGGCTGGCTTGCATTCCTGCCAGGTTCTGGAAATTCCAGGGATGATTTGATGATGCGATGTTGGGAAAAAAGGGTGGAGACGCTCAGCACCACCGGATGGAACGCCTCCAACCGTACTGGGAACTGATTTCACATAACAATGCGTCGGACTCCCCCATGATTGTCCTTCAGGACAATCATGTTACGTTCGACCAGTTCTCGAAGCCGGGCAAGGCTCGTTTGCCATAACCGCAGGCTGTGGCAAAAACCGCCTTACTCGCCCGATCCGCAGGTGCAGATACCGTGACCGCTGCCGTCCAGGTGAATCGCGTAGCAACCGTTCGTCAGTGCAGTCAGTTCTGAACTGCTGAGTGTTGCATCCTGGCCAGCCGTTTCAGTAATGGAGTAGGTGTCGCTAGACACGTTTTGGATGTGGGTAGACCACGTGCGAACGGTATAGCTCACTGGCGTGATGTCCTTGTACGGAGTCGGGCAATAGCCGCTGGTTTCCTCCGCCGAGACGACCCGGATCGACCCGGTGGTGTTCGTGACGTCCGTCAGGGGGTTCCCCGTTAAATTTGAGTTTACCGAAAGGGTACGTAGGTCATTCGGCGAGAGCGTGCAGCTGCAGCATTCCTGCATTTCTTGGTAGGGATCGAACACGAAAATATCGGCGCAAACGTATCCGCCCGAGTACCCGGTGTTGGTCAGTTGCAATACCTCGTCCGGGGCGCCGGCGGTGTTGGCGTTGATGAAATAATCGACTTTCATCACGTCGGTGTAGGTGGTACTTGCTGCGAACGCAGCCCCGGCACAAAGGGTCAGAGCTAACGTACACACTACGAGCGTTGTGATTCGGCGCATTTGTTGCCCTCCTTCAACTGCGCCATCGAGCATAGGGGGAGGAAATTGCCCGCAAATGGCGCAAGACGAGTGTATCGGAAATCCCCACCGCCACAATCCCCAAGAGCACTAATCCAATCGCACTAATGGATGTCGCCGATTCGATCCCGGTCTCCCGCTCCATTCTTCCGACGGTTTAGCGATTACCTGTTTACTGCCGGGCACAATTGTGTTCGAAACGGCCTTGAGTTTTGCGTGAAATCCCTCGCTAATCCCTTTGCGCCGGGAACACGTTCCACAGGTTCGCGCCCACGCTGAATCGTTCTCCCTCTGTAACTGCCCCGGTCTTCGCATCGAAGCCGTAAATCTGTATATGGCTGACCCCTTGGAATTGGTAATCCAAGCCGTAGATAATCGAATCATCGGGACTGAAATAGGGCTGCAGCGATTCAGGAATCGAGTAGCCAGTGTCGACGATGGTATCGTTCGAGAGATCAATCTTCACAATCTCCAACACGCTGGGCAACTCCAGGAACAAGTCACGTCCCGAAACGTCCTGAATGAATCCTCCCGCCTGAGTGCATGCTGAGAGCATCAATGCGGTGCAGTCGATCAAAGGCTTTTTGGGCCCGGTGGTCAACGGATAAATCTTCAGTTCTGTGCTAGGCGGGGCAGAGCTTTGATAGAAGTCGTTGATGGTCTTCGGCGCCAGTTTGACCTCATCTGCACTCAGATCAGAATCGAACACGCCAAATAACAACTTTGCCGGACCCGGCGCTCCAGTCTGCAAGTCCACATTCTGCTGGTAGAAACTTTGCGACAGCCCGCTATTTTCCGGATAACCACAATCCCACACATATTCGAGCTCGCTTCCGTTGGGATAGAAGCCCGCGACGAACGGCACGCAATAATACGTCGGCTTGAAATTATGCGCGTAGGATGTCTCGCTGAGATAACCGGTGCTTGGGTCAATGGTGTATAGCCGCATCTGGTAGAAATATTCGTTGTTGGAATTTTCGGTGAAATCGATCATGTATGCGAACCTGCCGCTGGGATGGACGACGAACTGCGAAATCCCAGTTGGTCCCAGCGATTCAATCGCAGGCTGCTGCGGCACACCGGATGCGTCAGTTGCGTACACGGAAAGGCTGGTCTGGTTGTAATCCGTTCCTGAGGTCACGTATACGAAGCGGCCATTGGGCGACGGAATCACCTGGATGATCTCTGGGATTCCACTTACAGCCAAGGATTTTCCTACTCGCGTGGCCTGCAAGGTAGTCGGATCGATGTTGTAAGTGAGTATGTCCCCATTCTGCAGGGCATAGAGAACTTCAGTCGGTGATGTGGCAAAACAGGTGGAAGCGATGCCGACCGTCAGGGTAAGAAGGAAGCAGGCGGTCGGAGAGAAGTGGCGTGACATGGGACCTCCGGCTGGATATGTCTGAGCGGCGGAGCTAAGATGAGGCCCCGTCAACCGGGGTTGTTCGAGGATCTTTCCGTAGATGGCCTTGCATCGCATTTGCCCTCGGCTCGATTAAGGCGTCAGCAATCCGTAAATATCCAGCTCTGTACCCGTTGGAACGAATACCCTCCCATTCACGATCGTCGGCACCGTAAACTTCAATGCCAGCCCGGCCGTGTCGCGAGTTCCGGCCTGGGAGCTGTTGTAAAGTTCGTTGGCGACGTTGGTAGCGTCGTAGGCATACAGCACCAAGGGCCCACTCGCCGAGGGATTGTTGTAAATATATGCAGAATTGTCGGTATCCCAGACGATGCCGTTAGTCGCGCCATTGGCGGAGACCGAAGCCGTAGCTCCGTGCGTGTTATTGCCGTAAACCACGCTGCCCATCGATGTGGGCCCAGTGGAGAGCTGCTGGCCGCTGGCCGCACCTGCGGTCCAACTGAAGGCACGCAACACATCCTGTTCGCAGTGATAGTAGACGAAGCCGTTCCAAAAAACGGGAGTGGAAAAAATGTTGTTGTACTGCTGCGTACCGGTCTGGACATTCTGGATGACGTCGTTCGTGCCGGCGAAGCCACCCATGTCGAGAGGATTGACGATGTAGATGTTGCCGTCTTTCCCTCCTCCGATCAGTTCCCTGGAGTATTGGGAGTTGCCCGGCAGCAGGACAGCTCCGCCGCTGCCCAGGTCAGCGTCGTTCCCAGCTAGCGTGTAATTGTTATCCGGGGAGAAGGAGCTTTGGACGTTCAGGGTGGTTGGGTTCAGGTTGAGAAACGAATCGTTGTAACCGGTTTGAGTATAGGCCGGAGGCGGTGAAATCCAGGCGTCATCATAATCGGTGCCGCTCATCAGATATATGTTCCCGTTGCTGTCATCGATGACGGGAGCACCGCCGCCCGCCCATAGCCCCCCGCCCGCGGCGTTGGACGTGTCGTTGAAAACCGCCTTCTGCGCCAGCGTTGCCTTGTCATAGGCCAGCAGCCAACCGTGAGAACAACTGCCGAACGCCAGATAGACCCAATTTGTCACCGGGTCCAAAGCCAGGCCCATGCGTTGATAGCAAGAGGTTTCGAGCCGCGCGCTGGAATTGGGGTCGGTGGCGTTAATCGGAACTGGGTTGATCAGGTCCTGTCCGGTTTGCGCGTTCAATGCGTGCAGGAAAAACGGCGTGCCGTCCGGTCCTGTATTCGAGGTTTCAGCCACCAGGTACATGGTGTTGGTGGTGGAGTCGATGACCGGCGTGGACAGAATTCCTACGTTTGGCCAAGGACCTCCCGGGTCATCTACCGTAACCGGAGGGCCCAGATTAACGTGCCAAAAGGTCGTCGGATTCGAAGCGGTTGCGTCGGCATCGAAGGCGTAGACGCTATTGTTTTGCGTTTCTACGAAAACTACGTCGTACGTGCCCGAGGCGATGCTCAACCCTGAGAGATACAGCGGCTGGGCGTAAATCTGCCCATCGACTGGATAAGCCAGCAGCTTGCCAAACTGCGTCGAGTTTACGTTTGTGGTTGTCAAATTCACTTCTTGCAGATACGCGCCGGCGCGCGCGTCATCATTGTGATAGGTGAGCACTGCGTCGTTGGCAAGATTCGTTACCACCACGGAAGCGGAAGCACCATCAGGCGACTCCGCAACGCTGGTCGCAGTTACGGTGTGGGGCTCAAGTGCAGGCGGAGCGATGTATAAACCGGCCGATGTAATCGTGCCCGACGTCGCATTTCCTCCGGCAACGCCATCAACGGACCAGGTTACCGCCGTGTTCGTCAACCCCTGAATCGTGGATGTGAACTGTTGAGTTCCAGAGGGCGGGAGAGTCGCCGACCCTGGCGATACTGCAAACGTAAAAACATATGCCGAAGCGTTGGCACTGACTGACGCATTCGCCGCTGCGGCCACTGAGATCGTATGATTGCCGGCTTGTGCCGGCGCCGTGTACAAACCGGACGTTGAAATCGTTCCGGTCGCTGCACTGCCGCCGATTGTGTGATCGACCATCCAGTTGAGCGAAAGAGTCGACGATCCCTGTACCGCGGCTGTGAACTGCTGAGCCGTCGAACCCTCGATAGTAACGGTTGCCGGTGAAAGCGTCACCGACGCAACCGTGATCGAGGCTGAACCTCGCGTAACGGAATCCGTCGAGCTTACAGCCGAAATGGTATGGCTGCCGGTTTGCGCCGGCGCCGTGTAAAGCCCGCTCGCTGAAACGGTTCCAACCGTAGCATTGCCGCCGGCTACGCCGTCCACCGACCAGGTCACAGAAGAATCGGCCGCGCCCTGCAGGGTGGCGCTGAATTGCTGCGTTTCCGCCGCAGTGAGCACCGCGGAGGACGGCGACAAAGTTAAGGCCTGCAGCGTCACCGTCACGTTAGCTTTCGCGCTGGCAGAGGTGTCCGCCACGCTGTTAGCAGTTACGGTGTGCGAGCCGGCAACTGACGGCGCCGTATACAGGCCGCTTGAACTG
>JASIKQ010000415.1 GCA_030049565.1 Candidatus Sulfotelmatobacter sp. | reverse complement strand
GAAGGGCAACTACGTTCGCGATCTGACGCAGAAGGACTTCAAGGTTTGGGAAGACGGCAAAGAGCAAACGCTGAACAGTTTCTCCTTTGAAGAAAATACGGGTGAGCCCTCCAAGTCGAGGCCGCGTTACATGGTGTTGTTGTTCGACAACTCGACCATGAACATGGCGGATCAGGCGCAAGCCAGAATCGCGGCGGGAAGGTTCATCGACGCCAACGCCGGGCCGGATCGACTAATAGCCATTGCCGATTTCGGCGGGGCCGTGCACATCTCGCAAGATTTCACCGCGGATGCAGCGCTATTGAAGCAAGTGGTGGCGAACCTGCAGGGGACCAACGTTTCGCCTAACGCGCAACCCACGCTTGCTTCGGTGGGTACCTCGTTTGTGGGGCCGTCGCTGGGAAATGCGGAGGCCGAGTTCGGCATCCACTCTGTACTGCTGGCGCTGCGCACCCTGGCAAAGAGCCTCTCCACTGTTCCGGGCCGCAAGACCCTGGTAATGCTGACCTCAGGTTTTGTAATGACTCCGGAATTCCAGTCCGAGCTGACGGCGGTCATCGACACTTGTAATAAGTCAAATGTTGCCGTCTATCCGATCGATGTTCGTGGGCTGGTCGTGCCCGACGTAGCATCGCCGCACAGTCATCGGACGGAACCTTCGTTGCCTTTGGAAGCTGGAAGGCTGTCGCCAGCGGCATTTCACTATTCGACTACGAGTGATAATCAACGGCCGATGCTGAGGCTGGCGGCCTTTGCTGAGCCCGCCGAAGCCCTTGATCCGCAACATGGTGGCGGTGGCGGAGGAGGCGGCGGAGGCGGCCATGGTGGTGGCAGCGGGGGAGGTGGTGGCGGTGGTCATGGTGGCGGAAGCGGTGGCGGCGGATCTCCGGGAGGCGGTGGTGGTGGCAGGACCGGTGGTGGCGGAACGCCGCCGGGCGCAACCAACACTGGCATGTACAATCCGTACACGCAACCGCGGCAGATTGTACCGCCCTTTCCTTCCAGTGCGTCCGACAACCAGCAAGTTCTGTATCAACTTGCCGACGGCACCGGTGGTTTCGTCATCGTCAATACCAACGACCTGCTGGGCGGGCTGGAACGCATCGCCAAGGATCAGAACCAATATTACCTTCTCGGTTATGTGCCTGCGGTTTCCCCTGAAGGTAGTTGCCACACGCTGAAGGTCAAAGTGGAGCGGTCTGGTACGGCGGTGCGCGCCCGCAGCGGCTACTGCAATGCGCGGCCGGCAGACTTGCTGGCCGGAAACTCCATCGAAAAAGATCTTGAGAATCGAGCCGTGGGCGAGATGAAAGGCAATGTGACCGCTTCGATGGAGGCTCCGTTCTTCTATACATCGGCGAACACGGCGCAGATCCACCTCGCGCTTGATGTCCCCGGCAACGCGCTGAAGTTTGAAAAGGTCAAGGGGAAGGAACACGCGACACTGAATGTATTAGGCATTGCGTATAAAGGCGAATCGTCCATTGCCGCCCGCTTCAGCGACACCGTCAGCGTCGATCTCGACGGGAAAAAAGAAGTCGAGGCGTTTCAGAAGCAGCCATATCACTACGAGAATCAGTTTGGCATTACATCCGGCCAGTACAAATTGCGGGTCGTGTTCAGTTCTGGCAACGATACTTTCGGCAAACTGGAAATGCCGCTCTCAATCGACCCCTATGGGGCACAGGAGTTTAGCCTCAGCGGGGTCGCGCTGAGCAACAATATGCGGCCGGCCGCCAGCATCTCCGCCGATTTGGACGGCCAGCTTTTGGAAGATATGACACCCCTCTTGGTGCAAGGGGTATACGTTTCACCCTCGGCATCGAATCATTTCAAGAAGACGGATACTGCCGGCCTCTATGCGGAAATTTACGAGCCTCTTATGAAAGACCCGAATCCTCCGGGCGTGGCCTTTGAAATGAAGGTTGTCGATCGCAAAACCGGGCAGGAGAAGCTGAAGATACGGGAGAGGCCAACTCAGGGAAAGCCCGGAAACCCGGTGATTCCGCTGGGGCTCAAGCTGCCTGTGGCCACGCTTGACCCCGGTTCGTATCGCGTCACGTTACAGGCTGGTGATGCCCTGGGCCACATCAGCAAAGTGCGTACGGTGGATTTTGAGGTGGACTGAATCGCCGCCTCCGTGACAGCAGGTCGCGTCATCACTCGGCACATCATCACTCGACCTGCACGCAGCCTTCGCATATGATTTCACCATGACGCCTGCGCATGGCTGCGGGTTCACTCGATGATCATCACGCGGAGCCCGCTGAGAATCTGTCTCGGCGGCGGCGGCACCGACCTTCCCTCCTATTACCGGCAGCATACCGGTTTTGTCATTTCGGCTGCGATCAACCGCTATGTCTACATCACCATTAATGAGGCGTTTCGTCCCCGTATCCTCGTCAAGTATTCTAAGTTTGAGGAAGTCGATCGCGTCGAGGAGATTCAGCATCCCATTATTCGTGAAGCGCTGAAGCTAACCGGAGTGACCGGCCCTTATCTGGAGATCGTTAGCCTCTCCGATATTCCTGCCGGCACCGGCATGGGATCGTCCGGCAGTTTCACCACCGCGCTGTTGAGCGCTCTGCATACGTTGAAACGAGATTTCATACTGCCGCAGGACTTGGCCGAGCAGGCCTGTCACATCGAGTTGAATTTGCTGAATGAGCCCGTTGGCAAGCAGGATCAGTACATCGCCGCATTTGGCGGGATCACGTGCTTTCAATTTCTGCCGGATGATCGCGTAGTGGTCGAGCCGCTCAAACTAGCTGGCGAAACTCTGGCCAACCTGGAAGACAACCTGCTGTTGTTTTTTACCGGAAGCTCGCGCAATGCTTCCGATATCCTGCGCGACCAGGACTCGAAAACGAAGCAGAACAATTCCGAGATGATCGAGAATCTGCACTTCACCAAAGAATTGGGCGTTAAAAGCCGTGACGCGCTCGTAGCAGGGAATTTGAAACGATTTGCCGAGCTGATGAATGTGCACTGGGAGCATAAGAAAAAGCGTTCTCCGGGTATGAGCAACGGTGAGATCGACCGCCTCTATGAACTGGCCCGGACGAACGGCGCGCTTGGCGGCAAGTTAATCGGCGCGGGCGGAGGCGGTTTTCTCATGTTGTATACAGAAGAGAAAACCCGGCTGCGCGCCGCCATGCGTGCCGCGGGATTGCGCGAAGTGCGCATGCAGTTTGATTTCGCGGGAACCTCGGTGGTGGCTCATTCCTAGCTCGATGCTGACGGTGGCCATACTTGCCGGCGGCCAAGCGACGCGGCTGCGGCCGATGACGGAAACGATTCCGAAGTCGCTGCTCGAATTGAATGGCGAACCTTTTGCCATACATCAATTACGACTGCTGAAATCGAACGGAATTAGCAGGGTCGTCATCTGCGTGGGCCATTTGGGGGCGCTGATTCAACGTGCCCTCGGCACCGGCACAGCCCTCGGCGTTGAAGTAGACTA
>JASIKQ010000046.1 GCA_030049565.1 Candidatus Sulfotelmatobacter sp. | reverse complement strand
CTCCCTATACTTCCACAGTGGGTGGAACGGCGATTATGGTGTCATTTACTTGCAACGATGGGAGTGGTTCTGGTATCCCCAGCGGCGGTTGCAGCATCAGCGGGACCCCAGCTAACTATGTCCCCAACAGCTGCAGCCCCAGTTCGGGTGAAATTGTCACCTGCGGAGGAACAATTCCTACCTCCATGGCAGAGAGTGGCACCTTATATGTAAACGCAACAGACAATGTCGGGAATATGGCGATGCAATACTCAGTCAACTACTCGGTAGCGCCAGGCACCCAGGCGACGCTGACGCTAAGTGCGGGGTCTCCGCTGACCTACAATACCTCGGAGACTCTTACTACCAGCGGCGGCAGTGGCACGGGTGCCGTGACGTTCAGCGTCACCTCGGGCAGCTGCTCGGTATCGGGAACGCAATTAACGGCCAATAGCGGGACGGGCTCCTGCACGGTGACGGCGACGAAGGCGGCGGACAGCAACTACAATGCGACCACCAGCGCGCCGGTTACTGTGACGCTGGCGATGGCGAGCCAGGCGATCACGGTCACGACGCCGGCCCCAGCCAGCGCGGCGAATGGCACCAGCTTTACCGTGGCAGCCACGGCTTCCTCGAGTCTGGCGATAGCCATCACCACTTCGGGATCGTGCTCTGGCTCCGGTACCAGCAGCGCCACCATCACGATGACCAGCAGTACGGGCACCTGCTCGGTGATGTTCAACCAGGGGGGCAACAGCAACTACTCGGCTGCGGCACAGGTCACGGAGAGCGTGAGTGCGACCGCTCCACCCGCGTGGACGATCACGCCGACGTCCTATTTCTTCGGCACATTATCTTTGTGGCAAAGCGCCTCAGAAGTGTTCACTGTGACCAACCCGACTACTGCTTCGACCCCGATTACAGTTAGCATTCCGGGATCGGGTGATGAGGGAGGCACAGGGCCAAACGAAGTTGACCCGGATGATTACGTGATAACCTCCTGGAATTGCCCGCGCTCGCTCGGCGGAGGGAAGTCTTGTACTGTCACGGTGACTTGGACACCCGACAGCGACGACCTCCCGCTATATCCAAATGGCAGCCTAGCCTATTTGCAAGTCGCCAATAGCAGCACGAGGGCAGTCCTTGCCTACGCAACCATGACGGGAAAAGCCCTCGACCCGACGGTAACACTGTCGGAGACAAGTTATACCTTCTCGCCGACGACCAAGGCAATCACGGAGCCGGTAGCGACGCTGAGCAACCCAGCATCAAACCTAACGGATCTGATTCTGGGAACTCTCTCAATCAGCAGTGGCAACAGCAACTTCGCGCTGGCCACAGGAAGCAATAGCTGCACTAGTGGCGAGACCCTCGCTCCCAACGCTAGTTGCACTATCTATGTGACCTTCAAGCCACCAAAATCAGGAAGGGTGACAGGCCAGGTAAGTATTCCTAGCAATGCAGCGAACGGCCCGCTGACCGTCTCGCTCTCGGGATCGGAATAGCGATGAAAACGTATATGCAAGAGTCCGCGCATATAAGCGCGGGTAGGACGGAGCGGACGCACCGGACGCAAGAATTCCAAACCCAACTCTGTTGGAGTAGTAAGAAACAAGGGGCTCTTCGCCTGGCTGCAAAACTTTCGCAGATTCGTTGTGCGCTACGAACGTTATGCTGAGAACTTTCTTGGAATGCTCTACCTAGGATGCTGCATTATCCTGCTGAAGCATTTGTGAGATGCGTTGCAGTGCTCGTCGTCCAGACGGCGGCAGAGCCCCGAACCAGGGCAGAATGTATTTGCTGACGACTAACTGCACCTGGAACAACAAAAAGGCGCTCAGGAACGAAGTGGATACGAAGAGAAATGTCTTGGCACGCGTGGGCTTGCGGATCCAAATCGGAAAATTGCGGCTTGAGAGAAATCCGCTGGGGTTGAATTGACATTGCCCTCCGGGTAGGTTTAACGGCTCGGGTTCTTCCGGCCGAAGCGGCCTACCTGCAGATGCTTGGATTGGTTTTGCGGAAAGCCATATTAGCTCCGGCACGGCCTCCCAAGGCCATGTTGCCGACACCCACGCCTATCAGGTATCGGATTCCTAGACCGACTCCCGTAAATGATTATGAGGAGGTTAAGATGTTTCCATTTTGCTTCTTTCGCGCCGAAGACGGCGATGATAGAGAGGAGGACGATCAGCCCCAGGAGAAACGCATCGCCCATCGTCTCTTCTCCAGAAGGTCAAAATTTAAGTCAGCGTAGGTTAACTCAAGCGGACTGTGGTTGACAAATCGCCATCTCATAACAAGGTCGGCGGTGTCAAGGCATGAAGCGGGCAAGTCAATGAATGGAGAGCAGTTGGACGTTTTTCCTGAAATCCAGCTTGACTTTCCCTTCGACAGGAGTATTGTTTATGCCGATCAGTGCGGGCCCATCTGCGCAACGCTGATGGGTTTCCCCCCGTTCTCATCTGTGGGAACTAGTCTCAAGCTTTTAATCAAAATTGAAGCGACATTCAGGAGGTCCCACCATGTTGACCTGCGCTCTTCGTTCGTCCTCCCGCGAAACCGCTACGAATTCTCGCCGCATCCATCGTGCTGGCGCGTCAATCCGGATTGTGCTGAAGACGAACGTCAGTAGATGCCTGGTTTTGGCATCGCGCTGCATCGTGCCAGCGTTGGCGATCGTGGGAGTCGTTTTGCTGGGAAGCCAATCGGCACGGTCACAGACAGTTACGTTTTCGCCGGTCAATCTCTCCTTTGGCGTGCCTACGGGAACGACTGCGGTCGCACCGGATCCTTATCCGGCAAGCGCTCCCGAAAGCGTCACCGTGAACATCTTTGGTGCATCGACAAGCACCCCCGTCAGTTTTGGGGCCACCACGGTCACCGGCTCCAACTTATCCGATTTCATCGTCTCCGGAGACTCGTGTACTGGACAAACATTCACGGCTGCCGCTTTTTGTCAGGTGGCTGTGTACTTCAACGCTTCGAAAGAGCCCTCCACAACCTTAGAGACAGCGACTCTTACCATCACTCCGAGCACAGGGAATTTAGTCGTCCCGTTGAGCGGCGCCTATGGCTCAATCAAGCTCTTCGGCGAAACCAATGTTGCGACGCCTCCTGGCTCCACGAGTTTCACCAACCTGTACACGATTGCAACGGACACCCTGAACTTGAGCTGCCCAGCAAGTCCTACGGCCGCACTTTCGGGTACCCCCGACGGCTTAGGCAACGTTCTGGTCGACAACTACCTCACATTGGCCACCGGATCCTTTGGTTCGTCGCTCACACCCGTTACAGGCATTGAAAGCAATAATCCTCCTGGAAACCTGTGCAGTGGCACCGGGGCCACATCGAACTCCCAAGGCGACAACCCGTACTTTAATTGCTTTACGGAAGCCTACGAGTCGGCTGCCCTTTTCAATTACCCAGAATCTATAGTCGGACTGGATCCTGATACATTTGCGAATTCGCCCAATAGTGTGCTGGCTAGTGGCGACGCCGGCGGTATTCCGTTCATTCCGGTCTCTTCTTTTTTCACGAGTGGTGCGCAGCAGGATTTGTTCACCCTTCTTTCATCGGGATCGGCAACAGAGAACTACTACGCCAACTCCACACTCTTCCTGGCCACAAGTTGCAGCCCCGGAGGACTGGTACCCGGCGGCACCGTAACGGGCAATCCTACGCCGGTGAATAATCCCTGTTTCGATAGCAATACGGGGGCAAACTTGTGTTTGGAGGACAACTCTGGGCAAAACCCTCCCCCTCAGGGAACCACGCCGGTTTATACGCAGATCGCCGTGCCTCAGCAGCTCTTCGAGCAGTTGGTTGCGGGCACATCCGCCGCGGTTGATGTTTGTTTCAGGTCGTCGGCCGAACTGGATTATTCTGTCGCGCCTCCCGCGCCGATGTGCGTAGGAATTGAGGAGCAGTGCTGGAATCCGGCACATACGACGTTAAGCGGAGCGAACTGCGACCCGCTCACGCCCAGCCAATTGAGAGATCTGTATAGCAGCTTTTTGTTTGACTCGCCAGATGCGCCGCTAAACCAAAGCAACTACCTGTACAATTCCTCGCCGAACGCCTGCAGCTACTACTTGACAGGCGGCTTCGCGGGGGGCGGCATCAACAATGGTGCTTGCGCGAACAATACGGGACCAAGCGTGTTAATGGGGGCCGATGCCTGGCTGTGCGCGCCGGGCTCGTCCGGTTCTTCCTGCACTCCGCTCGAACCCAACATGTTGACCGCCCCGATATTTAATACTCAGACGCCGCCGACAACGACTATCTATTCGTCCTCACAAAGCACAAACTGCGCACTGACGGGTGACCTGGCAGGCGATCCCTGCCCACTCAACATCCTGACCCAATTCCTGGGAGAGACCGACGTTGGCCCCGGCGACACCAAGGCCGCAGGAAACTCGGTATACATCCCGGGTGCGAACCATCCCGAGCCTAGCGGAACTGCGATCATCTCCAACTTGCAGAATGGTTGGGTGACCGGCCCCGCTCAAGTGAATTTCACTGCCAGCGCGGCCAGTTATAGTCCATCGTCAAACAACCCGTTTCCAATAGCTCCCTACAATGGCTTTACTCCAGCGCCAGTTTACAGCATAACGTATGGCCTCTCGCCAGCGAGCAACCCGCTGCCGGATACTACGTTGCCCATTGCGACTGATCAAAGTGTTTATCCTGCGACCTCGGCTCAAGGTTTTGGCAATCCACTTTGCTCCTCCGGCGCGCCGAATTACTTTGCTCCTGCCCCCGTAAGCGTCACTCCATCCTCTGACGGTATTTACTACCTCCACTATTACACAACCGCCTGCGATCTCACGGAAGGGCTAATCTTTCAGCCGTCTAATCTGACGAGTCCGACAGTGAACTGGGCATCGTTCCCCTATGTGACCTTCGGATATGAGAGCACAGCGCCCACGTTTTCTTTTGCCATCACCGGCATCGATGTCTTTGGCACGAACACGCCTGCCACTCCCACTGCCAGCGGCTGGTATAACACGGACTTGACGGACCAGTGGAAAGTGACGGATGAATCCTGGGCCGCCGGCGCAACCGGCTCCGGTTTCGGTACGCCGCCACCCGGCAGTATCCAGGGCAGTCAAACCGAATCTGTCGCTACTTCCACAAGCGTGGGAGCGGGCAATGTCAATTCGACGGCCTACACCAGCGCTCCAAAAGCGTGCGATATAGCCGGCTACTGCGTCAGTGGCGCTCCTGGCGGTCCATACATGATCGATGAGCAGCCCCCCACAGTTACGGTCACTGCCGGAACTTCCAAAGTTGGCGGGCCCGCCATAACCGTTACTGCTACCTGCTCCGATGGGGTCGGTTCTGGTATACCCAGCGGCGGTTGTGTAATCAGCGGGACCCCGGCTAACTATGTGCCGAATGTGCCCGCCTGCACCACGCCAGGCGAATCGGTGACCTGCGGAGGCACGATTCCCACCAGTACGCCAGAAAGCGGCACCATATCCGTAAACGCGACCGACAATGCTGGCAACATGGCGATGAACTCGACCAGTTACACGGTAAACCCAAACGTCTGGACGATCTCACCGTCGCCCTATTCCTTCCCCGAACTTTCTGTGGGGCAGAGCGCCTCCCAGCAGTTCTCGGTATATAACCCTGGGCCTAACTCCACTGCGATTACCGTGACGATTCCTCCGAATCCAGCCGGTGATACGGACGATTTCAAGATCACCAGCAACGGCTGCGGCGAGCCACTTGCCGGCGGGGCTTTTTGCTATGTCACGGTGACTTTCGCCGCCGACAGCGATGACCCGGGTCTACCCAATGGAAACTACGCCAGTTTGACCGTAGAGAGCGGCAAGACCATCCTTGTCCAAGCGCTTATGACAGAGCGGGTTGTCGACCCGACAGTCTCCGTCTCGCAGACTGTTTACCCCTTTGGGTCTCAGACGACGGGAAAGCCAATCACAGAACTGGTAACGACTCTGACCAACCAAGGACCAACCACGTTGCTTTTCGGGTCAATCGATAAATCGGGCAGCGCCTTCAAACGGGCAACGGGCGCCGGTACAAACTGCACGTCTTACGGGACCCTCGCTCCTGGTGCCAGTTGCCTGATCTACATGACTTTCACGCCCTCGAAGAAGGGGACGACGTACTTCGGAACTGTTACCATTCACGACAATGCGACGAAGGCTCCGCAAGTCATATCGCTGTCAGGCACAGGAGACTGATGGGCATGGAGGCTTAGGCGCAGGCGCGAACTCGGGCAGCGGGGACTGGCCGTTCGCTTTCTGCAGCCGCCTTATTGCTGGTGCCATGAGGAGGGCAGCGTCGTTGATGTCGACTGCCGCCCCAGTCTCCGCTGGTTGCGGCAGAACCGCCTGAACATGGATGTCCAAGTCACTGTGAAGGTGACCGCGATGCCGTTCTTGAATCCTCCGAGAAAGATCGCCTCCCCGGTTTAAAATTGGAAACGATAAGTCTTTATGTCCAGCCGCGTCGAGCGCAGAACGGTCGATCTGTCAGGCTACCCAGATCTCGTTGTCATTTACCTCGGAATGCGGGTAAATCGAATTACAGGAATTAAGACCTTGCTGGGCTTCGGTCCGAAGATTGCATCCTCGGTGGACGCCCATCCTGATGGCTTGCTGCGGCATGAAAATCTTGTCTTTTCTTTTTTCCCGATGCACGTGGGCATGCGCCAATACTGGCGTGATCAGGAGTCACTGCTGAAATGGACGCGCTCGGATCCACATCGGCAATGGTGGCAGAACTTTCTGAAGAACTCCGGCGGGACTGGCTTTTGGCATGAAACTTATTTCCTCCGTGGTGGCATGGAAGCCATTTACGACGATATCGCGCCCAAAATCGGTTTCATGAGTTTCGCACTTGTGGTCGACGCTCGTGGCCCCATGTTCGGCGCGGCGGCTCGTGCTGGAAGGCATTTTTCCGGAGAGCCAGTGCTGTCGGAGACGGAACTCTATCAGGATTCAGCACGCGATAAGGCGAGTTGAAGTGTCGAGGAGGATTTTCCTGGGCGAGCCTGCGCTTTTTCAGCAACTTAAATCCAAATACCAGCCGGCAGAACTGTGGCCGTGCCGACCACGACGGTCAATGAATTATGAAGCGAGCGCGGGTGGCGTTCTCGTCAGCGGGGGATGTAATTATCCAAAATCGGCAGCACTGCCGAGGAGAAGGGCAGAATGCGCTGCTGTGCGGCCTCCGGAGTTTCGCCGGGAATCATCGGAGTCACCAAGCGCACCAGCGAGCCATCGCTGCGGTTCATCCGGATGGCGTCCCTCACCAGGTAATACTTGGCCCAGTATTCGCTGGCGACCCCGCGGTCATGTGCCCAGAACCAATAGAGCACCAAACGCCTCTGGCTGCCTTTGGTGATCACATAGCGATTGGCGGGAAAAGGCGCATGGCCGGGCCACGAGAGTCTCACTCTCGTGTTCTCTACAGGATTCCACCCAGAGCCAGGTAGGCAATGTTGCGGCGAATGGGGCGTTTCCCTGGTGCGCTGGCTCGGAAAGTAAGCCAGAAAAATGTCCACATACGGCAGCTTCCCGTTGGGGTCCCGATAGACCCGTTCCAGAAAATCTCCCTGGCCGAGCACGGCAAGGGTCCCCTCGTCCAGCACGATTTCCGTGCTGTTCCACCCGGCGAGCTGTGCCGGGAAACCCGCCAGCGGCAAATGTGAAGGAACAATTTCCGTCCGCCCGCGCGCCTGTAGCAGAAAGGCCGTGAGAACAATCAAGATTGCGGCAATAGCGAATCGCACGGTAACGGATGTCTTCATAAGCTGCCCCGCGGTTCCCGCCAAAAAATTCGAATTATGCCATGCAGGCAATACAACAGAATGAGCGACACGACGAAGATCAGCCAGCCTGAGAATTCGTGGAAAAACCCCTGCGCCTTCTGCGGATCCCAGTATTGCACCAGCAGGCCCGTACCTACAATTCGCAAGCTGTTAGCCGCAACCGCAATAGGAACCGATGCCAACGCCAGCACCACGCGCACTCTCGAGTCGCGCTCCATCAGATAGCCGTAAATGACAGCCAGTGTGGTGAGGGACATCAGAGATCGGATGCCACTGCAGGCCTCGGCCACCTCCAGCTGCATAGCGGGAAGGGTGATTATGTTGCCCTCGCGCAAAACCGGAACACCCATCCACGGCAGGGATGTGCTGGCTACTTTGGACGCCAGTATTTGCAGCGGAAAGGCAACCTGATTAAAAATGATGACGGGAATGGGGATCATCAGGAACAGGAACAGCCAAGGAAACAACAGAGCGCGGAAAAAATTCCATCCCCCCCAAAAAACGATCAAGCCACCCAGCACCACCACTAAAGATGTACGGGAAAGAAAAAGCTCCGCGCCAAGCTGGCCGACGATCAAAATGCAAAGGCCGAAACCCAGCAACAGTAGTCCCCACCACGATGGCCGCGGCGCAAGAGCCACCAGCCGCGACCGCTCCCGCCAGATCACAAATGCCGCAAACAGAGGCACGAAAAAGCCGTGGGAGAAATTCGGATCGTTCCACCATTGCTTGAGTAAGTGGGTGAGTGTGGCAAAATAAAGCCACAACAACAGCGCCGAAAGAACCGCTACCTGCCACCAGCACACCTTGAGGCGCGCCGATGGGCCGGAGGACGTCATCGGTGGATCAGATTGAAGCACTGGGTTCAATGACTAGGTTGCCCCCCACGATAGGTCCAGCATATGCGAAGCGAAGCCTGAAAGCGAATTGCAAGATTACGGTTTCTTTCACTAAGGTTCAAGCTTCGAAGGCACCCTTTTCGGAGATGGAGTGCCTTCCATGGAAGCCCGTCTGGACGAAATGGTCTCTCCGGAGAAGCATTTTGCTGAAGATTGCACCCTGAATCCAGTAAAAACTCGGGACAACATGCTTCGTGTTTTTTGCCGGGATGACGCTGTTGCGTGCTATAGTTACCGTAATATCCGTTCGCCCGGTTCCCGTGAGAAGCCGTGCAGGGCACGAAGTTCGCAACAGACGTACTCAATTGCAGCCAGTATCCTTTGCCCCAGGCTGGTTCCAATAAAAAATCATGAACTTAGTTTGGGAGGTCACAAAGTTTCGGATAAAACGTTCTCCAAACCGGCGACTGAATGCCGCCAGTTACGAGGCGAGTAAGGACGTAATCCTCGACGAGGATCGTCGGTTAGGGAAATGTTTGTTACCTGGGTGTGGGCAAATACTTTCCCTTTTTTGCGGAATGGTGTAGGGTAATGTAAGCGCCTGTCCCCCTTCCAAGTATCTCCTAGCCCATATGTTTTTGAAAACAGGATCGTAGGCTCTATGCGGTTTGTTGCGAATTTGCGCTTGCGATGGTACATATCGTGCTCCTTGAAAGCGTTGGGAGCCAAAACCGAGTGCCCCGCGTCACACGCCCGTCGTCTCCCGTGACGAACTGGCAGGGTCTTCAGAGCATTCATTTCGTTCAGGCAAGGTATAAGGCTGGTCCAGGGAAAGCTACTGGGGAAGGCGATCGATGAAATTAGAAGGCTGCCACCAAGGCGAAGACCTGCACAGCTTCAGATCGCAAAGCCCGACCGCGGAGTTTGTGGAGGCGGTCAGTCCGAGCATGCGGAGCGTAGAAGCGGTGATGCGGGAGGTGGCACATAGCGAGATTCCTGTGCTGCTGCTGGCGGAGCCGGGAACCGGTAAGAAAGCGGTAGCACGACGAATTCATCGACTCTCCCCCAGAGGCGAGTGGCCCTTTTTTGTGGTTTGTTGCGCCGGACTTGAACTCGAACAGTTCACTCGGCTGTTTCCATCCAAGCCGCTGGCTGGTACGGTTTTTCTCGAGGAAATAGGCGACCTAAGCGCGGAGGGTCAAGCGTGGTTGCTCCAGGTCTTGACGAAGGGAAATGCATGTGAGGGGCAATCGAAAGACAGTGTCCGGCTGATCTGCGGAAGCGCACGCGACCTGGAATCAGAGGCAAGGTCGGGAAAGATTCGCGAGGATCTGTACTACCGGATCAGCGGATTGTGCTTGCGGCTGCCACCATTACGGCAGCGACGGGAGGATATCCCGGTGCTGACTGCGCATTTTTTGCAGAAGTATGGGCACGATTTTCAGAAAATGGTACCCAGGCTGAGTGATGAAACGCAGCAGTTGTTTCAGGAATATAGCTGGCCCGGAAACGTTGAGGAGTTGAAAAATTCGGTGCGGGCGATTGCAGCCGTTGGAGATGAGCACGTCGCCATGAATGGTCTGCGCTCGATGCTGCTACGTCCCGATCCGGACGGAAATGGTGGTCGGATTTCACTGAAACAAGCGGCCCGGGCAGCCTCTCGTGAGGCGGAAAAGGAAATCATTCTGCGAGCGCTTACCCGTACCCGCTGGAACCGACGCCGCGCTGCCGAAGATCTGCAAATTAGTTACAAGGCTTTACTCTACAAGCTGAAGCAGATGGGATGCTCGGAGTATGGGGCTACCTAGCTTTAGGAGAGATATGAACAAGGTATTCAAACTTGCGTGCCTGTTGCTGCTGGGTGTTCTTGCCGTAGGCGCTTATGCCCAGGACGAGGACAATAGTAATGGCAGTGATAGTAATGACGAGTATTCCACCAAGCCAGAGAAACCGCCGGAACCCGTCTTGAAACCGCTCGTCCCGTCCGATTACGTCATTGGCGCGGATGACACGCTGCGCATTTCCGTTTGGAAAGAACCGGATTTGAGCGTGACGTTGCCGGTTCGTCCCGACGGCAAGATATCGATGCCCTTGCTTGACGACGTGCAGGCCTCGGGCTTGACTCCCGTGCAACTTGGGAACTCGATCAAAGACAAGCTCAAAAAATACATTGCCGACCCGCGTGTGACCGTCGTAGTGACAGCTATGAACAGCCAGCGAATATATGTGCTGGGGGAAGTGCTGCACAGTGGGGCCATGCCTCTGTTGCCGAATATGACCATGCTCCAGGCCTTGTCCAGCGCGGGTTTTACGCAGTTTGCCAAAATCAAAGACATTTACTTGATGCGCATGCAGGATGGCCAGCAAGTCAAGGCTCGTTTTAACTACAAAGATGCGATCAAGGGCCGGGATCCGCAGCAGAACTATGTGCTCAAACCGGGCGACACAATTGTGGTTCCCTAAGCGTTAGTCGGTGAGTAGGAATTCTCGTTGTGAGCCTCGCGGCTTCGGGCTTGGAGTTTCAGGTTTGCAGTTTCAGGTTGGGATTTTCAAGTTGAGAGCGGGAGGGGCATGAATAAAGGCCAAGTCATTCTAATGCTGGCATTAGGCCTGTCTATGTGCCCGAGGATCGTCTCGGCGCAGACTGATAACGGCCAGCAGTCTGTACCTCCTATCCCTGCCTATGGACAGGAAAATCCCGCCCCGGCAGTAAACGAGAACCCGCCCATTTCCGCCATCGATCAGCCCGGCCTGGAGCCGCATGCTACTCCCGAAAGTTTCCTGTTGGTAGGCGCCCATTTTCGCGAGTCGGCCGATTCCAACGAGCAGAATCAACTTGGTGGTTCCTCGGTGGGCTTCATCACAAGCGGTGTGGGCAGCTTAACTTTGCAAAGGCTCTGGAAAACATACGATGTCGCCATGGATTACTTGGGGGGAGTGGCAGACTACAGCGCCTCCAGTCTTGGAGTCGAGCAATTGCAGCAACTCGATGTGGACAACCGGATTAATTGGAAGCGGGGCCAATTGGCCCTCCGGGACGCGTTCAGCTATCTGCCGGAAGGGAATTTCGGCGGGGCGGGCTACGGTGCACTGGGCCTTGGTGGCCTGGGTGGGAACTTGCTGGGAGCTGGTGCATTCGGGGGCCAGAGCAACACTTTCTTTCAAGGAAACCAAATTTCGCTCGGCATAACCCCGCGCTTGACTAACCTCGGTTTGGCGGATGTAGTCGAATACTTGAGCCCGAAGTCAGCGATAACCATGGCGGCGGGTTATGGCCTGGTTCATTTTTTTGGCAACCTTCTTTCGGAAACAGGTGAAAATATTTCCTTTCTCGGCAGCCGCGAGTACACCGGCCAGGTCGCCTACGACCGTATCTTAGGCCCGAGGGACCAGGCGGCGATAAGTTATGGCTACCAGGCCTTTGACTTCGTGGACGTAAACACCGCAGTCCACGCCAACGTCATACAGGCGATGTATGGTCACCGCATTTCTGGACGCATGAATTTCCTTGTCTCAGCGGGGCCCCAATTTATCCATATCAGCGTGGTCGAGAATCTCTTCGGCCTCACGCTGCCCCTGCAGGTAAACCATATCGGGCTCGCGGGACGCATCTCGCTCCAATACCGCTTTCCTAAAACGGAATTGAGCTTGTTGGCCCAGCGATATGAAACCAGTGGCTCTGGGCTTTTCGCAGGGGCAGAGAGCAACACGGTGCGTCTCGATGCCACACGCCCCCTCACACGCGTCTGGGACTGCTTCGCAGATCTCGGCTACGTCAAGGAGACCCGATTGCAAGATGCTGCTGCCACAGTGAATGCAGGCAGCTTCAGCTATGGGTATGGCGGCGTCGGAGTGCACCGGTACATCGGACGCAGCCTGCGCGCCTACGTAAGTTATCAGTTCAATGAGCTGGGCTTCGATACTTCCTGCCCAGTGCCGGGTACGAGCGGCGCAGGCTGCGCCCATCTCTCTCAGCGGCAAGTGGGCACAGTGGGACTGGATTGGACGCTGCGACCCATCCGCTTGGACTAATTCTTCAAGCCAGCCC
>JASIKQ010000414.1 GCA_030049565.1 Candidatus Sulfotelmatobacter sp. | reverse complement strand
AAATTGGCTGCCCTGGGACGGGCCGTCCCGGAGCCGGACGCGCTCCGCCAATGGGCACTCCGGGTTGCACCGTCGATGGCGACGGCACCGGAGCCTTGTAGACGGGTCGCGGCCCCGTCTGCGGAACGATCATGCGTGGCGGCGGCTGCGAAGCAGCGGGCCGCGCTGCGGTTGAGCCGGCGGGAACAGAACTCGCCGAAGCTGCCGGTGACACCGGGGTTGGCACAGGAGGCGGCGCTACAGGCCGCATCGGCGCAGTGGAAGGAACTGAGGGAGCGACGGTTCCCGCAGATGGCGGCGGCACGGCCACCGGGCGCGACGGGGCTGCGGGAGCCGCTGGTGCAGTTGCCGTTGGTGCAGCCCACATGGGCGGTTTCGGCGCCGCAGGAGCAACCGGGCGGCTCACAACGGATGGAGGCGTGACTCTTTCCGCCGGCGCATGCGCCGCGGGGGCGGCAACTTTTTCCGCCGCAGGATGCCCCACAGCCGGCGCGGCGGCACGCGGAGCCGCGGGAGGTGCGGCCGGCGCTTCCTTGCGCTGGGTGATCGCCTTCAGCACATCGCCCGGACGGGCAATGTGCGACAGATCAATCTTGGTCTTGATTTCTTCTTCGCCGCGTGAGGATCGCGGAGCGGCCTTGGCCGGAGAACCATCGCCCGAGGCGCGAAGATAGGCGCGCACCTTCTCCGCTTCGTGCTCTTCCAGAGAACTGGAGTGCGTCTTCTTCTCCATCACTCCGACCGCCGGAAGCGCATCAAGAATCGCTTTGCTCTTGACTTCCAGCTCTCGGGCAAGATCGTTGATTCGAACCTTACTCATCCGGCCTTTCGTTTCTCCGCGTTGTATTTAGGTCTTCATCAGGACCTCACGGAGTCGATTTCTTCCCTACCACGCCGAAATTATTCGAGCGTGCCATGATTATTCTCGTGTCTCAGAGGCGGATTCGGATTCCGCCGCAGGCTGCTCTTCCAAAGCTCCCTCGGGCGCAGTCTCATCTGTGCCACCGGCTGTGGGCGCTTCCGCATGCAAACCTTCGGTGGCAATTTCTTCTGTGACCGCGGGGATTTCCGCCGTGATGTCTTCACCCAGCGGGGAAGCCTCGCTTCCCGACGACTCGCCTTCGGCCACGCCTTCGCCTTCAGCCGCGCCCTCCACGGACGCGCTCTGCTCCAGCCCAGCAAAATAATTATTCACTGCCAAACTGATTTTTTCCACTGTCTTGGGCCCGATGCCTTCGATGGCCTCCAGTTGCTCGGGCGTCATATCGGCCAAAGCTTCCACAGTGGTCACACCTGCAGCCGTCAACTTCTCCACCACACCCTCGCCCAATCCAGGCACGCTGTCGAGGGGAGTGGCCGTCTGCGGCGCCAGCGCCGACATCTGCTGTTCCACTTCCTGCCGCTTCTCTTCTTCGCTCTTGATGTCGATCTTCCATCCCAGCAGCTTCGCCGCGAGCCGCACGTTCTGGCCTTTCTTGCCGATGGCAAGAGAAAGCTGGCTGTCGTCAACCACAACTTCCAGATGCTTATTCGCCGAGTCGATTACGGTGACTTTGCTGACCTTCGCCGGCTGCAAAGCTTTTTCGGCAAAGGTGACCGGATCTTCGTGATACTCGATGATGTCGATCTTCTCTCCGTGCAGCTCACGAATGATCGACTGCACCCGCATGCCCTTCATGCCCACGCACGCGCCGACCGCGTCCACATCTTTATCCTTTGACATGACGGCGATCTTGGTGCGCTCCCCGGCCTCACGCGCAATGGCACGGATGACCACCGTTCCGTCATAGATTTCCGGCACTTCAGTCTGGAAAAGATGCTGCACCAACTCCGGCACCGCGCGCGACACCACAACGCCAGGACCCTTCGAAGCTTTTTCCACGCGCGCAATCACTACGCGCACGCGCTCGCCAATCGCAAACGACTCCAGCCGCGACTGCTCTTTGCGCGGCATACGAGCTTCCGCTTTGCCGATGTCGAAAATAATATCCGGCCCTTCGATCCGCTTCACCGTCGCGTTCACCACTTCGTTCACGCGCCCAATGTATTCGTTGTAAACCGTGTCGCGTTCGGCCTCTCGTACTTTCTGAAAGATCACCTGCTTCGCGAGTTGCGCGGCAATCCGCCCCAGGATCCCCTCGGTCGCCTTCGGAATCCGCAGCTCACCGCCCACTTCCAGATTTGGATCGCTCTTGCGCGCATCTTCCAGAGTGATCTGCAATAGCGGATCTTCCACCTGCTCCGGCGTCTCAACGACAGTCCTCACCGCATACGCATTAATCTTGCCGGTTTCGCGATCGAGCTCGGCTTTCAGATTCTCCTGCGTCTTGTAGTATTTGCGGGTCGCCATCACAATGGCGTCTTCCACCGCCGACACTACAATCTGCGGGTCGATGCCCTTCTCCCGGCTCAACGCATCAATCGTGTTGTAAAGCTCACTAGCCATAGAAAACCATTTGTTGATTTTGTGATCGGGCCATTGCGCGATTGAAAAGCAAATCTGCCTTTGTTCTGACTTTCAATCACTCAATGGCTCAATCGCCAATCACTCAATCTCTAAATTTCCGGCACCAAATTCGCCTTCTCCACGTTGGCGAACTCAATCTCAACTTTCTGCCCCGCATCCGACGCCGCGCCCATCTTCTTGCGCGACTTCTTGCTGGCCACGCTCACATCCAGCGTCAGCCGACCATCGCGAAAACTTTCCAGCCGGCCTTCGAAGAATCGATTGTTGCTCAGCGGTTGCCGCGTCATCAACTTCACCCGGCTACCGACAAAGCGCTCAAAATCGGCAGACTTGGTCAATTTGCGGTCCAACCCGGGAGATGAAACCTCCAGGGTGTACGACCCGCCCGGCACCGCATCTTCAACGTCGAGAATCGTGCCAAACTCGCGGCTGAACTCGGCACAATCTCCGTGCGTTACTCCGGCGAGCACATCGCCCGCGACCGCGCCGGGCCTGTCTAAGAACACGCGCAACATGCGCGCCGGTCCGCTGCCACGCAACTCAACCTCGACCACTTCCAGCCCGCTGGAGCCCGCCACCCGCTCCGCAATCTCCCGTATGCGATCCAGCTCAACTGCCATATCGCCGACGATTTGCGCCCTAAGCCAGGCGCCGAATTTCCCTGCAACGAAAAAGTGGGCTTGCGCCCACTGGTGTGCCTCGCCGGATGCCGTGTTACACAACAGTTCTCAGTTTCCTAATATACGCCCGCGAGGAGTAAAAGACAAACGTCTCGGCGCGCCGCGTAAATGGCGGCTTTAGACTTTGCGGTTAGGACCGTTTAAACTTGGGCCTGCAGGGCACCCAAGCCATCGGCCGATGCGTTTTTCCTAATACCGAACGACTCGCCTGCCGATACAATCACATCAGGACCACGGCATGACCAAGATTCTGCTGGTCGAAGACAGTAAGTTTGTCAGGCTGGCCACCGAACGCGCGCTGGCGCGCGCCGGCTACGAAGTCTCGAGCGCGGGCGATGGCGAAGAAGCTTTGCGCGTAGCCCGCGAGAAACTCCCCGATTTGATCCTGCTCGACATGTTGCTCCCCAAGCTCAGCGGACCCGACGTGCTGCTCGCACTTAAAAAGGATACCGCAACCAAGGCGATTCCGGTTGTCGTCATGACCGGGATGTCTCAGAAAAATGCCGCCCGCTTGCAAGAAGATGGCGCCGTCGGATTCCTGGAAAAATCTTCTCTTCACTTAGAAGAGGGGGCAGAGAAGCTGCTAATCGCCATCCGCGACATCCTGAAGAAGCTTCCCACGCAGACGCGCACTCCGACGGCGTAAGCCTTGGATGTAGCGGCTCCATACCGCTATTGGTGGCGCCTTGTCCGTAGTACACGTACTTGCAAGGTCCCAAGAATCAAGTGGTTGGACGGACCCTGGTTGCAGGGAACTTCAGCGGCGGCTGCGGAGTCTACTAGTTATGGGGCATTGCGAGAATGGGATATTTCGATTTCGGGGCGGGGAGAACGGCCTTATAATATAGTGATAACTTCGACGCCACTGGGGTCACGAACTTGGGAGATTTCGCAAGCGCTATAGGAGCACGGGCGGAAGAATCGGCTATTGTCGCCGAACTGAAGGCCGGCTCAGAAGAGGCTTACGCCTGGCTGATTGGTGAGTTCCATCGGCCGGTGTATGGCTTGGTCTATCGCATGGTCGCCGATCCCACCGACGCGGCCGACACCACGCAGGATGTCTTCCTGAAGGTTTTCCGGGGAATGAAGAACTTCCACGGCGAGTCCAGCCTGAAAACCTGGATTTACCGCATCGCCTTACATGAGGCGGCCAACCGCAAGCGATGGTGGTTCCGGCACAAGGCGCACGAGGCGCCAATCGAACCGATAGACTCATCGGAGGGTGCGAAGGGCGACAGGGCGATGCAGCAAGCGCTGACCGATCAAAATGATTCGCCCTTCGAGAATGTCGCTCATCTCGAAGTACAGCGCCGCGTAGAAGCTGAACTGCGCCGCATGCCCGAGCCTTACCGCACCACGCTGATTCTGCGCGATCTTGAGGAAATGTCGTACGAAGAGATCACCGAGGTTCTAGAAGTTTCACTGGGGACGGTCAAATCCAGGTTGACCCGCGGCCGCCGAATCCTGAAAGACCGGCTGGCGCCCTATGTGCGCGAAGTGGGCGCCGAATTGGGCCTGCTCGCGCCCGAGGCGGAAGAAGAGACATTGGGGGCACAGGTTGCGGGAGTGGGGAGAAGGGTCGAGGTGACGCCATGAAGTACATGGCCGGCAAGCCAGATTTGCTGAGATTGGCGATGACGAACTCCAGCGGGGGCGATCGTGCGATCATGAAGTGCGCGCAAGCGAAAAAGCTATTGTCTCCCTATCTGGATGGAGCCGTCACCGGAGCCGAGATGCAGGCGCTTCAGCGCCATATGCAGCAATGCCCAGCCTGCGCACGGGAATTCAACGCGCTTCGCCGGGCGCAACAGTTGTTGACGAGCGTGCGGCAGGTAAAGGAACCGGCCGATCTTGGCCTTAAGCTTCGGCTGGCAATTTCGCGGGAGGCGGCGGAGGTGCGGCGTCCGCGGTTCGAAGGCTTGCGCCTGCGTATGGAAAATGCGCTGCGCGCGTTCATGGTTCCCGCTACCGCGGGCCTGGCCTGCGCAGTGTTGATCTTTGGCCTGATTCTCGCGGTGCTGGCGACTCCAGGACAGTTGCAGGCTAACAGCCAGGATGTGCCGCTGGTCTTGAACACCGGACCTGAGTTGCAGCAGAGCGCCTTCGGCACCAACTTCAGCTCAGTGAATGCGGATTCTCTGGTCATCGAAACTTATGTCGACCAGAATGGCCGCGTGCAGGACTACAGGATTCTCTCCGATCCAGCTGAGACTAAAGACCTGCTGCCACAGGTGAAGCGGATGCTGATCTTCACCACGTTCCGTCCGGCGACGTCGATGGGACATCCGATTCCGTCGCGAGCGGTGCTGTCGTTCTCCAAGATCAGCGTGCGAGGCTAGGTAGAGGCTACCTCTGAGATCATTTTCAGCGCCTCAGGTCTCCGCCGGGGCGAAGAATACCAACACCGCTAACTCTTCCTTGACGTCGTAGAAGTAATGCTCGACTTCGGCGGCGACAAACAGTACGCTTCCCGCAGAGACTGCCCGCTCTTCCGTTCCAGCCTTGAAGCGAGCGCGGCCGCGGACGACGTAATACATTTCATCCTCGTGGTGTGGACGCTGCGGGTCGGTTGCGCCGGCCGGCAACACGTAAAACCCTGCGCTCATGGCGGGCACACGCAGGAACTCGCGATAAAGTTTGCCACTCGCGCTGCGCTGGCAGTCGATCTCGGCGAGGTTGGCGAACATTGTCTTCATGGTGGTCATGTTGTTCTCACTCGCTTACGCGAAGATGCCTGCGAAGATGAGGTCGGTGAACTGGGGGATAAGATTGTGGGCCTGCAACTCTCCCTCTGGTTTGTACCACTGATAAATCCAGTTAATCATGCC
>JASIKQ010000413.1 GCA_030049565.1 Candidatus Sulfotelmatobacter sp. | reverse complement strand
TCCTCCGGCGCGCTACGCCATCCAAGGTTCGCATTACATGCTGGTCGAGCTGAGCAATTACAGCGTGCCGCAGCAGATCACGGATTGTTTCACGCAGCTTGGCGACCGCGGCATTAGCGCGATTATTACGCATCCCGAGCGCAATCCCATTCTGCGTGAGAGCCCGCAACGCGTGACCGAGTGGGCCGAGCAAGGATGCGTAATTCAAGTAACCGGATCGGCGCTCACTGGATATTGGGGCGAGCGCGTGCGCCGCGCCGCGCAATGGCTGCTCGATCACGACGCCGTGCATGTGCTCGCGACCGATGCTCACGATACCGAAAAGCGCGTACCCTTGCTCTCGACGGCTCGCGATGCGGCCGCAGAAATTTGTGGCGAAGATGTGGCCGCTGCCTTGGTCGAAGCCAATCCGCGAGCCATTATCGAATCGAAACCTCTGCCTTACTTCCCACGGCCGGTGATGAGCGGTTATCGGAAGACTTCAGCGTAGAGCAGAGCTCGGCTGAATGGCGCGTTACTGCGGGCTCGACGGATCGTGGGCAGGAGATGTAGCTGGCGGCGGATCGGATGCGGGAGCTGAACTTGTCTTTGCAGCGGCGCTCTCCGAGGCCGGCGCTGACGCCGGCGGAGCAGAATTCAGGGATGCCGCCTGTGGTGGCACTGGCTCGGTGGTCATCGCGCTCTCGGGATTGAGCAGGTGATCGTGCCTCGGCCCGAGGCCGAGGCTAATCAGAGCGCGCGCATCCGGAACCGTCTTCGATTGCCAGCCGTGATCGGCCTGGTAGCGCCGCATGGCGTCCTCGCTGGCCTGATTCCAGGTTCCGGTTGCTTCGCCGGTCAGATAATGCTCGCGTATCAGCGCTTGCTGAATTTCCTGCGCGCGTTCGGAATCGATTTTCTGCTGGCCGCGTGCTGTGGTTCTTCGCTTGCCTTTTCTTCGAGCAACCGTTTGCGTCGATTTGCCGCGGCGGGATGTAGCTTTTGCCTGGCTAGTGGACGCGCTCGAATGCGCCTTAGAGGGCGAAGTCGTGTGAGATTTTGAAGCTACCGTTTTTGAAACGATTCTGTGCGCTGTTGTTTCGTGGGCGCCAGTCTTGGACGCTTCACCCTTCGGAGCGGAGTCCTGCCCAAGCGCCGCGCTTGGCAAACTGCCGCTGCCGATCAGCGCCAGAGCGCAACTCGCAACCAGCCATCCCGGCAATTTCGCTCGATATCCCAATTGGTCGACTCACAAAACCCAGAAAGATGCCTCAGAAAATACCACCCGAAAAACACGAAACCCAACCGGAGCTCGCACTGGAATCATCATCCTTCATCGAAGGAGGCAATGCCAGCTCCCGTTGGGGTTAGTAACGGTTACGGAAGTGTTCCGGCCATGAAGATGGTCCCGTCCTGCTGCGTGGAACCGCGCGGGCGCACCAGAAAAACCACGTCCTGGCCGCTCTTGAGGCCCGCTTCCACCTTGGCCAAATCCTGCTCGCTGTTCACCGGTTGCTTATTGACCTCGAGGATCACATCGCCGCGATTCAAGTTAACATCCTCGCCGAACGATCCCGGCTTCACGTCCTGAACAATCACGCCTTTGCTCACCGGCATATTCAGCCGGTCAGCCATTTCCGGCGTCAACTTGCGGACCGTGATGCCGAACTTGCCTTGTTTGGGCGTGCTCCCCTCGCCGCCGTTATCCTCCTCGCCCAGCCGCGAAGCAAACAGCTTGGCGCGATCGTCGATGGTGACCGTGGTGTGCTCTTGTTTGCCGTTGCGCATGAAACCCACATCCACTTTGGATCCGGGCTTACGCGAAGCGATATCGCCCACCAATTCCGATCCCTTGCTTACTCTCTGACCGTCGATGCTCGTGATGGTGTCGCCTACCTTCAGGCCAGCCTGATCGGCCGGGCTGCCGGGCACGACGCTTGAAACGGTGACGCCTGTGCCCGCGCCATAAACCCGCGCAATCGCGGGATTCTCGACCGAGTCAAACATGATGCCGATGGAGCCGCGCGACACCCGGTGCTCAGGTCCGATGAGCTGGTTATAAACCTGCACCACCGTATTCGAAGGCAGCGAGAAGCCCACGCCGGCGTAGGCATTGGTTTCGCTCAAAATCGCCGTGTTGATGCCGATGACTTCGCCATTCATGTTAACCAGCGGTCCGCCGGAATTGCCCGGATTGATCGCCGCATCGGTTTGAATGAAACTCTGAAACTGCCGGCCAGGTACGATGTCGCGGCCTTTGGCTGAAACGATGCCGGCCGTGACCGTGCCAACCTGGCCAAACGGGCTGCCAATGGCCAACACCCAGTCGCCCACTTCCATGCCATCAGAGTTGCCCATCTTTGCCGCCGGCAGGGAGCGATCCAGATCGATCCTAATGACCGCTAAATCCGTTTCTTGGTCCTCGCCAATTACCTTGGCATCGTGCTGCACGCCAGGAGGGTCGTCCTGCAAGCGCACGCGAATGCGGTCAGCCTTCTCCACCACGTGGCGGTTGGTAATGATGTAACCCTTGGAATCGACGATCACGCCCGAACCCAGAGAACGTTCACGGATGGGGCCATTATCGGGGCCAAAGGGTGACATCTGCCCGCCGCCCGGTCCGCCGAAAAAGTGGTTAAAAAAGTCGTCCATGCCACCACCACCCCCGTCGTTGTCCTCATCACCGTTATCGTTGTTCTCACCGTGATGGCGGTGCATGTTCTTAATGGTCGACTCGGTATTAATGTTGACCACGCTGGGCCCGAGTTCTTTGGCGATGCGCGAAAACTCATTCGAGAGCTGACGCGGCGCGGGAACCGTGAGCGGGGTGGCATCGGAAGACTTCTGTCCCTCTTTGCCTTTCACCCCGAAAGAAATCACTGTGCCGATCAGTATCCCTACAGCCAGCGTCGCCACAATGCTGAACGAATACACCCAGCGGTGCGTTTTCAGACGCACCCATACTCCTTGCGAATCCATACCCTTGCTTCCCTCCAGAACTGCAATCTTTCATTATAGCGCGCTAACAGTCTCAGCCCCATCTGCCGAGACCTAGCCCCCAGGGGAGATGACTGCCGAACGCGATTTATCTGTTAGACGCGCCAAGCGGGCTTTTCGTTTTATGTGACGAAATCCAAATTATCTCGCGGCTGCTGAAAAATGGAATTTCGTACGCGTTTTGAAAGGCTCGGCTTCAGCCGCCCGCAAGCGCAGACCAATTAGCAGCCGAGGGAAATCGCGGGTGCTGAAAAGAGTTTTTCCGCAGCCTGCAAGGGGCGATCGTTTGGTAATGCCAAAACGTTAGTCGGCTAGTAACAGCGACTGACAAACTCCACAGCTTCAAAGCAACAACAGCACAGAAACAGGTCACTTCGCTTCGTACACGGTTTTCCCGCCTACGACTGTCCTCAGAACTTTGGTTGCCAACACTTTCTCCGGCAAAACCGCGGTCAGATCGCGATCGAGAACGATAAAGTCGGCCAGCATTCCCGGCGCCAGCTTGCCCTTTTCTTTTTCCTCGAATTGGGCGAAGGCTGAGCCGGAAGTGTAAGCGGCAATGGCCTGATCCATGGTGAGCTTTTGCTCAGGAAAAAATTCCTGTTTGCCATCTTCACTTTTCCGCGTGATGGCGGCGTATAGCCCGCGAAACGGATTTATCGGCTCAACTGGATAGTCGGTACCAAACGCAAGCGGCACTTCGTTGTTCAGAAATGCCGCCCAAGTGTAGGAGTTTGCGACGCGCTTCGGGCCAAGGCGCTGTTGCACCCAGCGCATATCGCTGAGCAAATGGCTTGGCTGCATCGAGGCAACGACTTTCAGTTCCTTGAAGCGCGCAATTTGCGCGGGCGTGATGACTTGGGCATGTTCGACGCGCAACCGGAAATCCTCTCCGCCGTCTGGCGACTTCACCTTCGCTTCCTGCGCCGCTTTCTCCGCTTCGGCGAAGGCATCCAGCGCCATCTGCACGCCCTTATCGCCGATGGCGTGAAAACCAAGCTGGAAGCCGGCCAGCACGCGTTCTTTCGCCATTTCATTTAGCCTGGGCGCGTCATAGCGCAGCAACCCGGAGTTGTTTGGGTCGTCTGCATAGGGCTCCAACAGCGCCGCCGTGTGGCCGCCCAGCGATCCGTCCATGAACGCCTTCGCCATAGCCGTGTGCAGCATGAGATCGGACAGCGGATGCGAGGCACGCTTGCGTTCTAGTTCTTCGATCGAGTCAGTAAAAGGTAGCCATTCGGAGATGCGCGCGGTCAGTTTGCCCTGTTTTTCGAGTTCTTCGTAAATCTGAAAATTCTGCCAATCGGGCGAATAATCCTGCGCCGACGTAACTCCGTGCTCGGCCAGATCGGCCAGTGCGACTTCGATTCCACGCCTCATCTGATCCCGAGATCGCTTCGGAATCACCGCGCGCACCGCCTGTTGCGCCGTGTCACGCAGAATGCCGGTGGGCTCGCCGTTTTCATCGCGATCGATTTTGCCGCCCTGCGGATCGCGGCTGGCAACAGTAATGCTCGCCAGTTGCAGCGCGCGCGTATTGGCCACGGCAAGATGTCCATCCACACGGTCGAGAAGCATAGGGTGACCGCCCGAGACTTCGTCAATATCCCGGCGGCTGGGCAGTTCCTTCATCGGCCACAAAGTTTCATCCCATCCGCCGCCAAGAATCCATTCGCCGGGGGCCGCCGTCTCCACCTTGGCGCGAATTCGATTGCGAAACTCC
>JASIKQ010000412.1 GCA_030049565.1 Candidatus Sulfotelmatobacter sp. | reverse complement strand
GAAAACAATGCCATGGTGCTCGGACAAATCAAGGGCGTGAACGGCGCCGCGGTCAGCACCGCTGTCGGAATCGGAACCACGACCCCGCAAGCCAATCTGGATGTCGCTGGTAATAACGTGGACGTCTTCATCGGCAACCCGCAGTGCGGTTCCGATTCCTTTGCCGGCATCGCCTTCTCCGCCAACAGCGGCAGCGGCTTCAACAATTGCAAGGGCTACTCGATGGTGGGAGACGGCACGAACACCTATGTTGGCGCTCCCACCGGAAGCATAGTTTTTCGCGTGAACAGCAACAACACCACGGCCATGACCATCGCCTCCAATGGTACGGTCACCATTCCGAGTCTCGACGTGACCACCAGCCTCAGTAAGCCTTCCGGCACATTCAAGATCGACCACCCGCTCGATCCCGCGAACAAGTACCTCTACCACTCTTTCGTGGAATCGCCCGACATGATGGACGTCTACAACGGCAACATCACGACCGACAAGCGTGGCGTTGCGGTTGTGGTTTTGCCGGAGTACTTCGAGGCGCTGAACCGCGATTTCCGCTATCAGCTCACAGCGATCGGGCAGTTCGCGCAGGCCATTGTGGCGCGCAAGATCGCGCACAACCGGTTCGTAATTCGCACCAATAAACCCGGGGTGGAGGTGTCATGGCAGGTAACGGGCATTCGCCAGGACGCATTTGCCAACGCGCACCGCATCCAGGTCGAGGTAGATAAGGCGCCGGAGGAACGGGGAAAGTACCTGCACCCGGAACTGTTCGGCGCGTCCGCGGAACACGCCATCGGGTATGCCGCTCCACCGCCGTCAAACGAGGCTGCTCGCGCTCAGGTCGCTTCCGCGCGAGGCGTGACTACTCAACGCAAGTAATGGCACGGAATTAAGGGAACATGCAACACGATTCTAAAATCTTGCATCGCCAAAGGATCTTCCAATGACGAAACTGAATGGATGGAAAAAAGCCTGCATCGTATTTCTGTTCTCTGCCGCGATGGCGGTTGCCTCGCCTGCACAGGTCTTCACCAATCTGGTAACTTTCGACGTGACCAACGGTTCGCTCCCCTTTTCTTCTCTCGTCCAAGGCACCGACGGGAATTTGTACGGGGAAACCTTCCTAGGCGGCGCCAACGGCGATGGCACGATCTTCAAAATCACACCCGGGGGCACCATGACCATACTCCACAATTTCTGCAGCCAGGTTAACGCCAGCGGTTACTGCCTTGATGGCGCCCACCCCTGGTACTCCTCCCGCTTGGTGCAAGCCACCAACGGAGACTTCTACGGGACGGCCGATGCCGGGGCTTACAACGAAGGCATGATCTTCAAAATCACGCCCGCTGGGAAACTAACCCCGGTTTACAGCTTTTGCGCCCTCGCCAACTGCCCTGACGGCGCTGAGCCATACGCCGGGCTGGTGCAAGCCAGCAACGGCGTCCTCTACGGGACAACTAACTTAGGCGGGGCCAACGGCTATGGCACGATCTTCAAAATCACCCTCGCGGGCACGCTGACCACGCTTTACAGCTTCGAAAACTCCACTGACGGCAACAGCCCTCTCGCCGCGTTGGTGCAAGCCAGCAATGGAGACTTCTACGGGACAACCTTCGGCGATTTGGGAAGCGGGTCTTATGGCACGATCTTCGAAATCACGCCGGGGGGCACGCTGACTACGCTGCACACCTTTTGCACTACGAACTGCGCGGATGGCGAAAACCCACTCTCGGGACTAATGCAAGCCACAGACGGGAACTTCTACGGGGTGACAAAGTATGGAGGGGCGAACGGCCATGGCACGGTCTACCAACTGGTCCCACCACCAGCCGGGAGCCCGGCGGGCACGTTGGGCACGTTGAATGTGCTTTACCCCTTTTGCAGCCAAACGAACAGTCAAGGATACTGCACTGACGGCGCCAACCCTGTTGCGGTGCTGGTTCAAGGCACCGACGGGAACTTGTACGGAACAACGTCGTCCGGCGGGGCCTACGACCTCGGCACGGTTTTCAACATCGGCCTAACGGGCACTCCAACTCTGAACACACTGCACAGTTTTTGCGCCCAAGTGAATGGCGAGGGGTATTGCACTGACGGCGACAATCCCTTAGCTGGATTGATTCAAGCCACCAACGGGACCTTCTACGGGGTTGCCACCGGGGACACCGACAACAGCCTGGGCACAGTCTTCAGCCTGTCGACGGGGCTTGGCGCCTTCCTGGAAACACAGCCTACGTGGGGAAAGGTCAATGCGAAAGTCACCATCCTAGGAGCAAATCTGACGGGAGCCACCGGCGTCAGCTTCAACGGGACGGCGGCAACGTTCACCGTGGTTTCCGGTTCCGAGATCACGACCAAGGTACCCGCTGGCGCGACCTCGGGTACGCTTCAGGTGACAACGCCCAGCGGTGCGCTCAGCAGCTACCCGCCGTTCTCGGTGGTGCCACAGGTGAAGAGCTTTACCCCAACTAGAGGCCCGGTGGGAAAGCAGGTGACGATCAAAGGAATCAGCCTTACGCAGACTACCGCAGTCATGTTTGGTGGCGTGGCGGCGACGGAGTTCACTGTGGTCTCCGACACGGAGGTGACCGCAATCGTGCCTGCGGGCGCTTTGACGGGGCCTATCACCATCACCACTCTGGGAGGGACGGCCACGAGCACGGTCGGTTTCACCGTGAACTAATGATCGTGAGTTGTTAGGAATATAATCTCAGTGACTTTTTCAACACCCACGGCCTGTTAACAACAGCTACGGGGAACCGCCGTTGACGGATGCAAAGAAAGGCCGCCTCGTGAAAGGCGGCTTCGCTGTTACATTCCTGCTTGAGTTCAACTTCGCCTCCGTGTCCCGGCAGATGAAGCTCATCAAAGGAAAGGGACTTGAACGTAAAACGGAGCGCCATGTAATGGTCTTTGATTGAAGTCAAGTCGATATCCTTCGTAAGACAATACGGCCCATTTCCGCTTTGCGGATAAACCGTCTCCATACTAATTGGAAATCCCCCAAGTACAGTATCCTTCGAGTCTACGAAGACATATCGGTACTCGTAAGGGATCAGATTCAGGGATGTGACGCAGAAGTTAACCTGCTTTGGAGTAATCGGGGTGACCGATACGCTTAGAAGCGGAGCCGTGCGACGTTTTTTCTCGGCTTCTTGTTCCTTCTCTTTCTTGATTGCCAGTTCGCTCTCGATGGACGACACTCCATCCTGAATCTCGTCCAACTTCTCCATTACTGCGCCTGGATCAAGCTGATTGGCAAGTATCTTGTTCAGGATAGCGAGCATTTTCTGTCCCTGTTCTTTGCCAATTCCGCAGTTGATCTGAATTTTATTGTCGCTTCCGGTATTGGCGACACTGCAAGGCTCG
>JASIKQ010000411.1 GCA_030049565.1 Candidatus Sulfotelmatobacter sp. | reverse complement strand
ATTTGCTCCAACTCCCAGATGAAGCGCCAGGTCGCGCCCTGCCTGGCGGAAGAACCTCCCGTGATGGTCGATTGGGCTCCATGGAACCATACCGCCGGCAGCAACAGCAATTTCAGCATCATTCTGCACAATGGCGGCACGCTTTATATCGATCCGGGGAAACCCACTCCCGCAAAGTTTGGCGCAAGCCTGGAGTTGCTGCGGCGGGTCTCGCCAACTATCTACTTCAATGTGCCCCGTGGTTACGAGCTGTTGCTGCCCCACTTAGAGGCCGATCGCGCTTTTCGCGAGCATTTCTTCCGGCGGCTAAAGTTTTTGTGGTATGCGGCGGCTTCGATGCAGCCGACGACCTGGTTCGATCTCGAACGGCTGGCCGTGGAAACAGTCGGCCACAGGATTCTCACCGTGAGCGGCCTGGGTATGACCGAGACCGCTCCTATTGCGCTATTCGGCAACGCCAATGCCAGCGGCCCTGGAGTCGTCGGCATTCCGGTTGCGGGCGTCGAACTCAAGCTGATTCCGGACGAACAGAGTTTCGAAGTGCGGTATCGCGGTCCTAACGTTACTCCTGGCTACTGGCGTGATCCTGCGGCTACTGAGGCCGTATTCGATGAGGAAGGTTTCCTGCGTTCCGGCGATCTGCTGAGTTTTATTGATCCCGAACGGCCGCAGGCGGGTCTGCGCTTCGATGGAAGAATGAACGAAGTTTTCAAGCTCGACTCAGGCACCAAAGTCAGCGCCGGCAAGTTGCGCCTGGACGCGCTTGATGTGCTGCGTCCCCTGTCCCAGGAAGTGGTGGTCGCGGGTGCTGACAGAAAGGACGTACGCATTCTTATTTTTCCCGACTGGGAAGTCTGCGCCGCCGCTGCCGGTCTGGATAGCACCGCGAAGCCTGCGCAAATCGCCGGCCACCCAACGGTCCGCGCGATGTTCCACGAACGCCTGGCCAAACTCTACGCCGCCGGAACCGGAAGTTCGAACCGCGTCGTGGCTGGGTTGCTGGTCGAAGAGCCGCCATCGAGCGCGGCCGGCGAGTTGACGGAGAAAGGCACAGTGAACGGTCGCGCCTTGCAGCGCAACCGTCCCGAGCTTCTCGACGCTTTGTTCGGAGAGACAGACGAACGCGTGCTGCGCGTGGAACAAACTTAAATTTTTGATTTTGCGTGCGGCAGCTCGGTCGTTCAGCGCAAACACTAGCGAGATGCTGACGTCTCATCCCACTTTTCGAAGCTTGATTGCGTACCCACAAGCCGCTCGAACAACGCGGCCGGGCGCCAATAATGCCCGAGCTTTCCATAATAGTGGCGAATGCGCTCTAGTACGTGGGGAAGTCCCAGCGTATCCGCGTAAAACATCGGTCCGCCCAGGTGGCGTGGAAAACCATAGCCGCTTGTCCAGACCACATCGATATCGGCAGCGCGCGCCGCACTTTTTTCTTCCAGAACCATCGCGCCCACATTGATCAGCGACAACATGCATCGCTCAACGATTTCTTGATCGCTGATCTCACGGCGCAAAATACCCCGTTCGGATGCAAGCTTCTCGATAAGGCTGATCACTTCGGGGTCAGGCACCGCTTCCCGGCTGCCGCTTTCGTAACGATAGAAACCGCGGCCGGTCTTCTGTCCGAGCCTCCCTATTTCGGTAAGGCGGTCGGCTATGACGAAATAAGGGTCAGGACGGCTTTCCCGTTTGAAAAGCTGGGCGCGCGCCTTGGTACCGACATCGTTGCCGCCCATGTCGGTTACCCGTTGCGGTCCCATGGCAAAACCGAAGTTCTCGAGCGCATTATCAACTTGTTCCGGTGTTGCGCCCTCGAGCAACAGTTGCTCGGCCTCACGCCAGTAGCCGTCGAGCATCATCCGATTCCCAATGAAACCAAAGCCGTCACCCGAGACAACTGCAACCTTCTTGAGCAGCTTTGCAACGCGGAATGCGGTTGACAAACTTTCAAGCGACGTATAGCCAGTGCGCACAATCTCCAGAAGTTTGGAAGCATGTGCTGGAACGAAGAAATGCAGTCCCAATACACGCTCCGGGTGCGCCGTAGCGCGGGCCAGTTCGGTCACAGAAAGTGTCGATGTATTGCTGGCGAGGAGATGCCCAGGAGGCACAAGAGAGTCGAGCTTCGAGAATACTTCCTTTTTCAAATCCATATCCTCAAAGACGGCTTCGATTACAAGATCGGCATCGGCGATGTCGGCCAGAGCGGTCGTGCTGCGAATCCGCTGAATCCGTTCATCGGCGACGCTCTCGGTGATTCGGCCACGCTTGACGCTGGATGCGTAGGTTGTATGCAAAAATTCGCGGCTGCGGCTAAGCGCGGCGGGATCGTTATCGTGGATCAGCACTTCCAGGTCAGCGTCGGCGCAAGCCATCGCGATGCCGCTGCCCATCGTGCCCGCGCCAATTATGGCGATGCGCCGGATCGCAGGCGGCTGCGCTTGCTTGGCATCGGCAGAAGATAATCCGGGCAATTTGGCGGACTCGCGCTCGGCGAAGAATACGTGCCGAAGCGCCTGGCTCTCGCGCGACGCCAACGAATGTTGCGCGAGAGCGGCCTCAATAACAATTCCCTGCGAGAACGGCAGGCTGGCAGCTTTGATCGCTTCAACTGCCAGATTCTGCGTGGTGCGCCCTCTCAGCGCGCGAGCATGGCGAAGCAGTGCAGAGTTGATCTCAGTTTCATCGAGCTCGTCGTTGACTGGGCGATTACACGTGGGCCGAGGTCCGAGTTGCATATCCACAACGTGTTTACAGAAGCTCAGCGCGGCCTCGCGCAGATCGCCTTCCGCAACCTCGTTCACGAGACCCTTGGCCTCGGCGTCAAGCCCGGAGATCGGTGTGCCGGACAGAATCATATCCAACGCCGCTCGTGCGCCGATCAATCTTGGTAGACGTTGCGTGCCACCGGCACCCGGAATGATCCCCAGCGTGATCTCCGGCATCCCGAGTTTTGCGTTTTTCTGCGCGACGCGATAATGACAAGCCATTGCCAGTTCAAGTCCTCCGCCCAAAGCGAGCCCGTGTATCGCGGCGACCACAGGCAGCGGAGAGGACTCAATTGTGCTCTGCACTTTTTGAAAAGAAGGCTCACCCTGCGGATGATCGAACTCCGAAATATCCGCGCCAGCGCTGAACATCGCGCCGCTCGACATGATTAATAGTACCTTGATGCTGGGGTTCTTTTCGGCGAGCGCAATCGTATCCACGAGCCCTTGCCTTACAGAATGGCTGATCGCGTTGACGGGAGGGTTGTCGATGCAAATCAGCCCCAAAGGCCCGAGCAGATCGAATGTGACTGTACTTGACTCGGCTGTATATCCGCTCATTTCGTTAGCATATGACAAAAAGGTTTCAGGTTCCGTATACTGAACGTCGTTTTGTATACATTTTCGCATGCAGGGACGGGAGATGGGGTGCTGCGATGAAGGCGAAAAGTTTGGAAGACTTGCTGCAGACTGCGGGAAACCCGGTGAAGATGTTGCGCAATTCACAGATTGGCGCTTACGTCTATCCGGTGGTTCCATACGAGTATTCCAATTGGCGCGACGAACAACGTGCCTGGCGCGAAACCGCAGTTCTGTTCGACCAGTCGCACCATATGGTGAACATCTACGTGGAAGGTCGCGATGCGCTGAAAATGTTCTCCCACCTCGCAACCAATAGTTTTGCAAACTTCCCCGTCAATCGAGCGAAACAATTCGCGCCTTGCAGCTACGACGGCTTTGTCATCGGCGATGGCATTCTCTTTCATTTGGAAGAAAACCGGCTGGTCTTCGTGGGGCGCGCCCCGGCTGCGAACTGGATTGAATTTCACGCTGAAACCGGCGGATACGACCTCAAAATCGAGAAGGACGACCGGTCTCCCTCCAATCCGAAAGGCAAAGCTGTTGTTCGCACTTGTTACCGCTACCAGATTCAAGGCCCGAACGCACCGCAGATTCTGGAAAAGCTGAACGCTGGGCCGGTACCCGAGGTCAAATTCTTCCACATGGGTGCGATCAACATCGCCGGACGCAAAGTTCGCGCGTTGCGCCACGGCATGGCTGGCGCGCCTGGGCTCGAGGTATGGGGGCCATACGAGGAGCGCGAGGAGATTCGAGCCGCGATTGTTGACGCGGGCAGAGATTTTGGCCTGCGCGAAGTCGGAGCCAGAGCCTACGCGACTAATACACTTGAATCGGGATGGATTCCCTCTCCTCTTCCCGCGGTCTACAGCGGCGAAAAAATGAAGCCCTACCGGAAATGGCTTCCGGCCGCCAGCTATGAGGCAACGGGTTCGATCGGCGGCAGTTTCGAGTCCGATCGCATCGAGGACTACTACATGTCGCCATATGCCCTTGGCTACGGGCCGTTCGTCAAATTCGACCACGATTTCGTCGGGAGAGAAGCACTCGAGAAAATGTCTGGCAGGCCACAGAGAAAGAAAGTCACTTTCGCCTGGAATGCTGAGGATGCATTAAAGGTCTTTGCGTCGCTGTTCGAAGAAGGCGAAATTTACAAGTATATCGACCTGCCGCTGTCGAACTATACGTCTGCTTCGTACGACAAGGTGTTATCGGACGGCAAGACGGTCGGATTCTCCATGTTCGCCGGTTACAGCTATAACGAGCGCTCGATGCTCTCTCTGGGCGTGGTCGATGCCGATATTGAAACCGGCACGCAGGTCAGGGTTGTGTGGGGCGAGCCGGGAGGCGGTACGAAGAAGATCACGGTCGAGAGGCACAAACAAACTGAGATTCGGGCCATCGTCAGCCCGGTG
>JASIKQ010000410.1 GCA_030049565.1 Candidatus Sulfotelmatobacter sp. | reverse complement strand
TTATTTCGGAACGGAACAACAGAAGAAAAAATACTTGCCTCGGCTGGCGGCTGGCGAGATCGTCGGCGCCTATGCCTTGTCGGAAGCTTCTTCCGGCTCGGATGCTTTGAACTGCCGTGCGCGGGCACAACTCTCGTCCGATGGCAAACACTACATTCTCAACGGCGAAAAAATGTGGATTACGAACGCCGGCTTTGCCGATCTTTTTACAGTGTTTGCGAAAATCGACGGTGAAAAATTTACGGCGTTCCTGGTGGAACGTACCTTTCCCGGATTTTCGGTCGGCGCCGAAGAACACAAAATGGGGATTCGCGGATCTTCCACCTGCCCGATTATTTTGAACGATTGCAAAGTTCCGGTTGAAAACCTGCTCGGCGAAATCGGCAAGGGCCACTTGATTGCCTTCAACATTCTGAATGTCGGCCGCTTCAAACTCGGCGCCATGTGCGTAGGAGGAGGACGCGTCTCGCTCGAACACGCCATCGCGTATGCCAAGCAGCGCAAGGCATTCAATAAAGTCATCGCCGACTTCGGCCTGGTAAGGGAAAAAATCGCCAACATGGCATCGTTGCTTTTCGTCGGCGAATCGCTAGTGTACCGCACGGTTGCGTTGATGGACAGCGCTCTGAACGAGGTCGACAAATCGGCCGCCGACGCCGCCCGGCAGACGCTGAAGGCGATAGAGGAATACGCCGTCGAGTGCTCCATCATTAAAGTCTGGGGCTCGGAAATGATTGACTATGTGGTCGACGAGACCGTGCAGATTTACGGTGGCTACGGCTTCGTCGAGGAATATCCCGCCGAACGCGCGTATCGCGACGCTCGCATCAACCGCATCTTCGAGGGTACGAACGAAATCAACCGCCTCATCATCACCGGACTCCTGCTGAAGCGCGCGATGAGCGGCCAGTTGCCGCTCCTGCCTGCCATCAAGCGGCTGATGGATGAAGTACTCTCGGGACCATCAGCCAGCGAAGACATTGAAGGCCCGCTGGCGGAAGAACGCAAGCTCGTGAGTCAAGCGAAAAAACTCGGCCTGTTCGCGGCAGGATCAGCCACGCAAAAATACATGCAGGCAATTCAGGACCAGCAGGAAATCATGGGCGCCATCGCCGACATAACGATTGAAACCTACGCGATGGAGTCGGCGGTGTTGCGCGCGCAGAAGACTGCCGAGGGTGCTTCCTCCTCAAATCAGGCCGACTCTGCCGCTGCATTGCCGATTGCTATGACCCGCGTCTATCTCGCACAGTCGATGGAGAAAGTGGAATCCGCCGCCAGGAAAATCATAGCTGCCGTTGCTGACGGCGACATGCTCCGCACTCAGCTTGCGATTCTCCGGCGCTTAGCTAAATACGAACCATTCAACACAATCGAACTTCGCCAGCAGATCGCGCAGCGAATGATCGAGAGGGGAAAGTACGCGCTGGCGTAGGTTGATGCAGACCTGGAAAAACGACAATGAGGGGAAAGGGGCTATGCCCTCGCTACTTATTTGCTTTCAACTCTTTTCTTGCTTCAACTCTTCCATCACGCTCTGAATCAGTTCTTTGGCGTCGGTGAGATTTTTCATGATGATCTGAATATCCATCACTGGCTTTCCCGGCCAGCGCTGGCTCTGGCAATAAACGCCATGCTGGCCCACTAAAGCCATGGCATCGGTAATCGTATCCATGGTGACAGCGAGGCGCCCGCGCGGCACGCCCATCATGGTCTCGTAGTGTTGCAACTCTTCCTGTTTTTCCTCGAATACCGGCATGGGGTAATTGTAACGGGCAGGCCGGATGGAGCATAATCTCCTTTCAATTCCAAGGAGAGTCTATGAACAAACGAATCGTTCATCTTGGCGTCATCATTTTGCTCACTTCTGCCGCCTTCGCTCAAATGGGGGGAAATCGCCCCAGCCCCGCAGAGTCGGCCTCGTGTGATCTCAGCGGCGGGAAAACGGTGAAGACAGACTATTCCAGCCCGCGGATGAAAGGGCGAAAAATCTATGGCGATCTCGTACCTTTCCGTGAAGTGTGGCGTACTGGAGCCAACGAGGCCACGACCTTGGTCACGAACGCCAATTTGCTGGTTGGCGGAAAACCAGTTCCACCGGGCAGTTACACGATCTTCACCGTTCCGAGAGCCGACCGCTGGACGCTGATTATCAATAAGAAGACCGGCGAGTGGGGTATTCCCTACAAGTACGAAAGCGACGAACTCGTCCGCGTGGATATGGAAGTTTCTAAACTGCCTTCGCCGGTTGAGAACTTTACCATTGCCTACGATAAGAACTCGAGCGGTTGCACGCTGCGCATGGATTGGGAAACGACTCGTGCTTCCGTGGAAATATCCCCGCAACATGGCGACTAAAAAAGATTTCAGTGCTCCAGCCGAAACACAGCGGTTCGCGCTGAAGGCTGGTCTAGGAATTCTTTCAAGAATCTACGTTCAACCATCCGCGAGAGGATTACAATTCTCTCAGACATCCACGGGAGGTCCCCATGCCCGTCTACGATTACGTCTGCCTCGATTGTCATAAGACCTTTGAATTGGTGTTAAGTTTGAACGAGCACGATAACGACGTGCCGAAATGCCCGGAGTGCGGAAGCACCAACGTCGAGCAGGAAGCCGCGGCGTTTTTCGCGGTAACCTCAAAGAAGAGTTAAGCGATAGAGCGTAGTCTCACTCAGTGTTGCGCAGGAGGGTACTCTTGTGCCTGCAAGTGTCGGAATTGCTGATTTTAACTACTGATTAATCGGCCCGGGAAAACGGGCATCAATCAGACAACCAAGAATCAAAAGTCGATAATTATTTCACTGCCGGCTTCCAGCGAAGCACCGGTTTGCGAGCTGCCGCAGTTTCGTCCAATCGCGAGACTCGTGTCGAATGCGGCGCGTCGCGCACCGTCTGTGGATCTTCTTCCACTTCTAAGGCGATCGACTTCATTGCCTCAATAAACAGATCCATTTCTTCGACAGACTCGCTCTCGGTGGGCTCAATCATCATTGCGCCCGGCACGATCAGCGGGAAAGCGGTCGTATAGGGGTGGAATCCGTAATCGATCAGCCGCTTGGCAATATCCATGGTACGCACGCCTTCTTTGGCCTGCAGCTTGTCGCTGAAAACCACTTCGTGCATCGTCGGCGTTGAGTACGGCAGATCGTATGTGCCTTCGAGCCCTTTACGAATGTAATTCGCGTTCAACACGGCGTCTTCGGTGGTTTGCCGCAAACCCTCGGGCCCATTCGCCTGAATGTAAGCCAATGCGCGAACGAACATTCCAAAATTGCCGTAGAAGGCGCGAACCCGACCCACCGATTGCGGACGATTGTAATCGAATCCCAGCGTGCCATCGGGGTTGGTGACCACGACCGGTTTGGGCAGGAACGGCTCCAGAATTTTCTTGATCGCCACGGGCCCCGAACCCGGCCCGCCGCCACCGTGCGGAGTAGAAAAAGTCTTGTGCAGATTTAAGTGCATGAGATCGACGCCGAAATCCCCCGGCCGCGCTTTTCCTACCAGCGCATTCATGTTGGCGCCATCCATGTAAAGCAACCCGCCTTTCGCGTGCAGAATGTCGGCAATCTTGTGAATGTCCTGTTCAAACACGCCCAGGGTGTTGGGATTGGTGAGCATCAGCGCAGCCACATCTTCATTCATCTGGGCTGCCAGGGCGGAAACATCGACCATCCCGCGAGAGTCGGACTTCAGATTTTCCACGGCGTAGTCGACCATCGCCGCCGTTGCCGGATTGGTTCCGTGAGCGGAATCCGGAATCAAAATCTTCTTTCGCGGCTCGCCCCGAGAGTGGTGATAAGCCCGCACCATTAACAACCCGGTCATCTCGCCATGCGCACCCGCCGCCGGCTGTAGCGTTATCGCATCCATGCCGGTGATTTCGATCAGGCACTCGCTCAGCGTTTTAAGAATCTGGAGCGCGCCCTGCGAAATCTTCTCCGGCTGGTAAGGATGGCCATTGGCGATTCCTTCGACGCGCGCAACCGCTTCGTTCACGCGCGGGTTGTACTTCATGGTGCACGAGCCCAGCGGATACATGCCGAGATCAATGGCGTAGTTCCAGGTCGAAAGCCGCGTGAAGTGGCGAATAATCTCGATTTCGCTTACCTCGGGCATGTTGCCGAGATCTTTTCTCTCAGACTCCCGCAGCAGCAATGATGCATCAACTTCTGGCACATCAAGCGGCGGCAGCTTCCACGCGGCTTTTCTCTCCGAAGACTTCTCGAAGATCAGGCCTTCGTTCTGATTGACGTGGCGCGTTGCTTTGCGAGTCATGTGCTTCATCGCGCCACCTCCTCGGGTTCTTCCTTCGCAGATCGTAGCGAGCGCTCACTTTCAGCGACCAAACCCACTGCCGTGTCGATCGCGCTCCGCGTCGTCAGTTCCGTGCAGCACCACAGCGCCGCATTCCCCAATTCTGGATAAAACTTCTTCAGCGACAGCCCTCCGACGATCTTGTGTCCGAGCAGTCGCCCATTAATGGCCGCCGGATCTTCGCTCGTCTCCACCACAAATTCGTTGAAGCGAGGTGCACCAGAGAACAAGAGTTTCCCCGGTTTGCCGAATTGCGCCGCTGCGTATGCCGCTTTCGCCAGATTCTGTTTGGCCAACTCCTTCAACCCAACCCGGCCATAGACGGTCATAAAAATATTGACCATCAACGCCACCAGGGCCTGGTTGGTGCAGATATTCGAGGTCGCTTTTTCGCGACGGATGTGTTGTTCGCGCGTTGCCAGGGTAAGCACGAATCCCCGCTTGCCTTTTCTATCGACGGTCTGTCCCACCAGCCGCCCGGGCATCTGCCGCACAAATTTTTCCCGCGTGGCAATCACACCGCAGTAGGGCCCGCCGAATCCCATCGGCACGCCAAACGACTGCGCCTCCATGGCAACCACATCTGCATCGCGCGGCGGTTCGACGATTCCCAGCGAAACCGCCTCCGCGATGGAAACCACCAGCATTGCTCCAGATTTGTGTGCGATTTCAGCGATCGCCGCCACATCTTCGATCGTTCCAAAAAAGTTCGGCGACTGAACTAACACCGCCGCCGTCTCGGGCTTAATCGATCTTTCGAGTTCCGCAAGATTCAAGCGCCCATCGCGGCCAAATCCTGCCACGGACAAGGGCATCCCCTGATGCGTCGCATAGGTTGCCAGAACTTCGCGGTACTCAGGATGCACACTTCGCGCCACAACCACGGAACGGCGTCCCGTCAGCCGAACGGCCATCATCACCGCCTCTGCCGCGGCGGTCGAACCGTCGTACATGGAAGCATTGGCAACTTCCATGCCGGTCAACTCGCAGATCATGGTTTGAAATTCGAAGATGGATTGCAGCGTGCCCTGCGAAATCTCCGCCTGGTAAGGGGTATAGGCAGTGAGAAATTCGCCGCGCGAAATCAGCGAATCAATAATGACTGGCCGGTAGTGTAAATACGCGCCTGCACCCAGAAAACTGGTATAGCCCTCGCCGTTTTGCCGCGAACGCTGCCGGAAATAATCGACGATTTCCGATTCGGCCATCTGTCGCGGAACCTTGAGGTCGCGGTTCAGCCGGCACTCCATCGGAATCGGCGCAAATAATTCATCGACCGAACGCAAGCCCATGGCTTTCAGCATGGCTTCGCGGTCGGCAGGAGACTTAGGCAAGTAGCGCATAGGAAGTTGATTAGATGTCGCTCGGACCAATTCGATTGTGACACCGACGGCGGGTTTGCACTGTGTTCTGGATCACACTGGCTCTTGACGTTGATTCGGTCTAGATTGCAATGCCTGAATCTGACCGTTGCCGACACGGCAGCCGGCGATACAAAGTCTGCAAATCTCAGTGCCCACCCTCTTCGGCCACAAATTTTTCATAATCCGCAGCCGAAAGCAGCGCATCCAATTCCTTCGGATTCTTCAGCGTAATCTTCACCATCCACGAGCCGTGCGCATCCTGGTTTACTTTTTCCGGCGCCGTAGCAAGA
>JASIKQ010000409.1 GCA_030049565.1 Candidatus Sulfotelmatobacter sp. | reverse complement strand
TATCCTGAGCATCGAATGTGGGATAGAGGACGAGGTCGCAAAGAATTTCGAGCGCCACCGGAATATGCTCGTCGAGCGCCTTGACGTTGAAGCAGATGCATTCCTTGGAGGTGAAGGCGTCCATGTTGCCGCCTATGGAGTCGACCTGGCGCGCGATCTCCTCGGCGCTGCGGTGCTTGGTGCCTTTGAACACCATGTGCTCGATGAAATGCGAGATGCCGTTCGCTTGCGGGGTTTCGTCGCGGGAGCCGGTTTCGAGCCAGATACCGATGGAGGCAGAGCGGATGGTATCCATCTGCTCGGTGATGACAGTGAGGCCGTGGGGCAAAACCTGACGGCGAATATTGCGGACTTCTTTTACCATCGCGCTTGTAAGTGCGGAACCGATTTGAATTACGGCTGCTTTCCCAGAGGTTAGTACTATTGTTACATATTTAGACGCGGGTACGGGGGGAAGCGGCGGTATGATACTTAATGCTTGTGAATCAATAGGTTACTGAAATATGAGCAACTTTCAGTTGAGGTTTGAGGCGGGCGAGCGGGTGAGATCGTGGCAGTGACGCTCATGGGCATGGATGGCGCGGAGTTGACGGCGCTGATGGTGGAGGCAGGTCAGCCGATCTATCGCGGCAAACAGATCATGGAGGCCGTTTACCGGCAGCGCGTGGAAGCGCTAGCGGAGATCTCGACTTTGCCGCAGAGCCTGCGGGAGTCGCTCGGACAGAGCGGCGTGTGCGTGGGGGCGTCGAGAATCGAAAACCGGTTTGTGTCGGTGGATGGGACGGTGCGGTATCTGATTGGCTTCGCCGATGGGCAGACGGTCGAAACGGTCTGGATGCCGGAAGGCGATGGGGGTGAAGCTGGGGATGGAAGTGAGGCTGGGGAAGTTGCTGAGGCTGCGGATGAAACTACCGCAGTGGCTAAAACCCCTGCGCAAGAAAGGCTTTATCGCAGCGCTGAAAGCGCTGCGCCACCCAAAAGCAGCGCCAGCCAAAATCAGCATGGGACACGTTCCGGGCGCTCCACGATTTGCATCTCCAGCCAGGTCGGGTGTGCGGTCGATTGCCAATTTTGTTTGACGGCGCAGCTTGGGGTGAAGCGGAATCTGACCGCGGGAGAAATTGTGGGGCAAGTTTGCGCGGTGCTAAGGGATCAAAAGGTTTCGCCCCCGGAAGATCGAATCAATCTGGTTTTTATGGGGATGGGCGAGCCGTTTCTCAATTACGACAATTTTGTGAAAGCGGCGCGGCTGCTGGTGGAGTGCGTGGGTGTCGCGGAGCGGAGAATGACGGTGTCGACGGCGGGAATCGTGCCGCGCATCCATGATTTCGGCGAGGAGAGAATTCGGCCCAAGCTGGCGATTTCGCTGAACGCCTCCAACGATGAGCTGCGCACGCGGCTGATGCCGCTGAATAAGAAGTGGAACCTGGAGATGCTGATTGGGGCGGCGCGGGAATTTCCTTTGCGCACACGGGAATACGTTACCCTTGAATACGTGCTGCTGGGCGGAGTGAACGATACCGCCGAGAATGCCAGGGAAGTGGTGGAGTTACTACGTGGATTGCGCTGCAAGGTAAATTTGATTGCGCTGAATCCGGGGCCGGGAATTGAATTCTGCACTCCGAGCCCGGAGCGCGTGGAAGCCTTTCAGAAAATTCTGCGGGAGAATGGAGTGCGCGCCTATGTGCGCCGTCCGCGAGGCCGGGATATTTATGCCGCCTGCGGGCAGCTCAAGCGGACGGTTGAGGTTGCCAGCTCAACGCTGGTTCCGTCGATTTCTCCGGCGCTGGGTTAGTGAGTGGGAGTTCGATACCGATGGCGGTTCCGCTATCATCGTTTTTCCAGCGAATGCGCCCCTGATGTTGACCCAGAATTCCCCGGCATGCAGTAAGTCCCAGGCCAGAGTCGTTACTCCCATATTCTCGAGCAAGTTCGTTTTCTTCGCGTGCTGAAACTGTCGCCGTGTCATAGATATTGATGATGGCCAGATGACCGTTGCGTTCGGCGGTGACGGTGAGAGTGTGGTCGCCACGCTGATGAATCGCCTGCAACGCGTCGTCTATGATCTTTACGAAGACCTGGAGCAACTGGTTGGAATCTCCCTGAACTGGCAGAAGGCCTTGCGGAAGCTCCATGTGCAGATCGATTTTCATGCCGGACGATTGCGGCTGAGAAAGCTTGACGGCGGTGCGCAGCAAGGAATTTAAATCGACGGTGGTCATCGCGGCTGGGCGATGCTTGGCGAAGCTTAACAAGCTGGCGACCAAGGAGCGGGTGCGGCGTGCATTCTGGCTGATTTCGGCGGCCAGTTCCTGCTGCGATGGAGTGAGAGCAGAATTCAGCAGCAGATCGGAGTAACCCAGCAGAGCGGTGATGGGGTTATTGAGTTCGTGGGCCGCGCCGCCGACGAGTTGGCCGACGGAAGCAAGTTTTTCGGATTCCGTGATCTGGGTCTGAAGGCGCTTGAGATTGGCGAAGGATTCGCGTGAGTGCGCAAGCAGGCGAAGCAGTTCGCGATCGAGGAGGCGCTGGCGAATGAATACCATTAGCCCCATCAGCAAGGCCGCGGCCAGAGTGGCGATTACGCGGAACGAACGAATGAGCGGCGGGATTGCCGTATCCATCAGAGCCCAGGCGGCGAAAAGGGGAAGGGAAAAGGCGGCGATCATGCCCACGCGTGCGAGCCACACCCCGCGAGAAGTGGCAATGGAGCGAACACCCGGTTTAGCTTCGCACCCTTTGATAAACAGGCCGGCCAGAGTTACCCAGGCCATGGATGCAGCCAAGGGAATATCGTATAAACTTCCGCTGTAGTATACGTGCCGACTGATGGCCCAATTGGCGAGGTGAGAACTGATGCTATAGGTGAGATATGCGCCGCAGAGATTTGCGTAGAAATTTTTCCAGCCTGACCGGCTGCCAAACCATGCCATCACCAGAGCGCCGAGGAAGGCGAGTTTTTCGATCAGGTATAAAGAGTTCAAATTGTTTGCATAGGGTTCTACATTAACCACGATGTATTGCCAGGGGAAGACGAAAAGTATGTAGAGATAGCCCCACCAGACGATCAACAAGGCGAAATCGAGGTGGCGCAAACGAGCGCCATATACGTCTTCGGGAGCGTGCGGGCGTAGGGCCAGCGCGGCCATAAGTGGGACGATATGGAGGAAGAGGATGACATCGCCGGCGCACATGTCGGGCACATGGGTGCGCAAGTAGATTTCGTAGTAAATCCAGACGAATTGATACAGAAACCACAGACCGATGCCGGTCGAGATCAGGGACCAGAAGATGCGCAGGCGGCCGCGGGAGCGAAGCGCGCGAGGAAGGAACGATAAGGTTCCAGAGAACAACAGCAGGCACTGGATGACATCGCTTGCCGCGGTAAGACGGAAGGATGGCGGCAGGATGAGGGCACCGAGGACCAGAGTCGCGAGACAAGCGCCCACGGCCGCGATCCAGAGTTTTGTACAAGTAGGCACAGTTGTTTTTGTGGTCAGAAGATCCCGGTCGAACCGCAAAGAGCACAAATCGCCGGCGCTTCCGGCACAATTCTAGACTGGGATAGGGTAGGAGCCCGATTACGGAAGTAATCATGCGAATGACGTAGGGGAAGAGTGCAGGATAGGTGTTCTCGAAAAATAAGTAGCGAAGCTGATTTCGACCATTAAGTTTCGCTTGCACCCTAGACCCTCTTCTTAATAGTATGCGGAACGATCCTCAGAGCTTGGTTTCCGGTAGTGACTGCAATTGAAAAGTGATGTAAAGCAGCGTTCTCATTCCTGGCCGCAAAGTCCCGCCGATGCCGGCGAAGTGCGGCGCATCGAGCGCTGGCTGGCAACAGCGCGGGTGTTTCTGGCGGTGTCGGCCCTGGTGGCGATCCGGATGGATCCTACGGAATTAGGGCATTCCAACGCCGCCTACGGGCTATTCGTCTTCTATCTGGCGAACGGCATTCTGATCATGATGCTGCTGCGGCGGCGGCAGCAGTCGACGGCCCCGTTTCGCTTTATGGTGCACGCCGCGGATGTTGTGTGGCCGGCGTTCATTTCGGTGTTTGCCGAGGGCCCGCGCAGCCCGTTCTTTCTTTTCTTCGTATTTGTTCTGACGGCGGCGGCTTACCGCTGGGGAATGTGGGAGACGCTCAGCACGGCGGCGGCCGAGGTGGTGCTGCTGTGGGGCGAGAGCTTCCTGCTGTTGCACCGGTGGGCGGAGCGGGGAAGCAGGCTGCCCTGGCATCTGGGGTCCGGGCTGCAAATCAACGTCTCGGAGTTCGAGCCCAACCGTCTGTTCATGCTCTCAGTGTATCTGCTGGTGATGGGGTTGCTGCTGGGCTATCTGGCGGAGCAGCAAAAGCAACTGCGAGCCGAGAAAGCCGCGGTGACCAGGATGCTGGCGAAGGTGCGAGTGGAAGCCGGGCTTACGGGAACGCTGCAGCAGATGTGCGGAGAGATTGCCAGTATTTATGCGGCCTCGCGGTTGTTGATCGCCTCGCAGGAAATTCACAGCCACCGAAGTTTCTTGGGAGAGCTGCGCAATGCCGGCAGCACGGCGCCTGAGTTCGTGTGGCTGGATTCGAATCCGCGCGATACCAAGATCTATCTGGACGATTTTCCCGGGGAAGTGTGCTATGCCAAGCAGGAAAGAAATCGCTGGAGTATAACGGCATTGGATGGCGAGGGCAATGCGGTAACGGCGCCTTCGACGGCCGCGCTGGCACGATTGCAGGAGAAGCAGCCCTTTCAATCGCTCATTACGATTGCTTTTATTTTTGGCTCGGAGTGGCGGGGGCGTGTCTTTGTTTTTGAGCCTTCGTGGCGGGGAGAGACACAGGAAGAGCTGCGCTTTCTGTTGGACGTGCTGCATCAAGTGGGACCGGCGGTGTACAACGTTTATCTGCTGCATCGGCTGCGCCGGCGCGCCAGCGCGGCGGAGCGGGCGCGATTTGCCCGCGAGTTGCATGATGGCGCGGTCCAGTCGCTGATTGCGGTGGAGATGCAGGTGGATGTGCTTCGCCGCCAGTCGGAGACTTCGCCCGCCATTGTGGGCGGAGAACTGAGGCGCATTCAAGGACTGCTTAGGGACGAAGTTCTCAAGCTGCGCGAACTGATGCAGCAGATGAAATCGATTGATGTGGATTCGCGGCGATTGTTCAGTGTGATCGTCGATTCCGTGGAGCGTTTTCAGCGGGAGACGGGAATTTCGGCGCGCTTTGTCAGCGACATTGAAAAACTGGAGATGCCCGATAAGATTTGCCGCGAGTTGTTGCGTATTGTGCAGGAGGGATTGGTGAACGCGCGCAAGCATAGCCAGGCACGGCATGTGCTGGTCCGGCTGACAACCAATTCAGACCATTGGACACTCACAATTGAGGACGATGGCAAAGGCTTTCCATTTTCCGGGCGGCATACGCAAGAAGAACTGGACAAAATCGGTAAAGGGCCGGCGATCATTAAAGAGCGAGTTCGTTTGATAGAAGGCGCGCTCACGGTAGAATCGAATCCCGGCCAGGGAACCCGGTTGGAAGTGAAAGTTCCGAAGGATGGAGAACTCCCCCATGAATTTTAAGAAGCCGCAAGTTCGTATCGTGATTGCCGACGACCACCCGATTTTTCGGGACGGGTTGCGGCGGTTACTGGAAGCGGAGCCGGATTTGAAAGTGATTGGCGAGGCATCGGATGGAGCGGAGGCGGTAAGGCTGGCACGGCAGTTGAGGCCTGACCTCCTGCTCCTCGATCTGGCCATGCCCAAACATCCCGGGCTGGAAGCGTTGCGCGATCTCACCACGGGGGCGAATGCGGCTCCGGTGCGGGTGATCTTGCTGACGGCAGCCGCAGAAAAAAGTCAGATTGTGGAAGCTCTGCAACTCGGCGCGCGCGGGGTGGTGCTGAAGGATTCGGCCACCCAACTGTTGTTGAAAGCCATTCACACGGTCATGTCGGGCGAGTACTGGGTGGGGCGGGAAAGCGTTTCGAACCTGGTGCAGTACTTGCGCACCCTGGTGCAATCTTCCAGCGACGAAGCACGGCAGAAAAAATTTGGACTGACGCCGCGCGAGTTGGAGATTGTGGCGGCGGTGGTGGCGGGGTATTCGAACAAAGAGATTGCCGAATACTTCAAAATCAGCGAAGACACGGTTAAGCACCACCTCAGCAACATCTTCGACAAGCTGGGAGTGTCGACGCGGCTGGAGCTGGCATTATTCGCTGTGAATCAGTCGCTGCCGCTTAAATCCATTGTGTAAAGTGACTTACCGGCGAAATCTAAAGTTTTGCCGCGTGGCACTTAAGAGCCATTGGCGGGTGTGGCCCTGTACTTCTATCATTTCCATAGACCAGCCTCGGGATAGCAAACTGATCCGGTGACGAGAGAGTAAGAGTGCCCCCTGTGATGTGCGGTTTAAGAGGGTTTGGTTAAGGAAAATTTTCTAAGGAGACGGAGCCCCGTGGCAAGACTATTACAAAATCTTTGGAAGGACGAAAGTGGCCAGGACATCGCCGAATATGCGGTGATGCTGGCGGTGATTCTAGTGATCGTTGTCGGGACGGTGCGGCTGATCGGATCGAACGCGAACAACGTGTTCTCGAACGTTGCCAGCTCGATCCAGTAACAAAACGGAAAGTCTGCCCGGGCGCACGTTCGAGTGCGCCCATTTATCTGCGATACCGGATTTCCTTACCTGCCGGCGTTGACCCTGTTTGCGAAACTGCTCGTTGCTTCTGAGGAACCCCCTAGCAGATTCCTGATTGGCTTCTCGCGCTCAATGCTAGAATGGCGGCAAAACCTAGACATAATAGTTTGAAAAATCCCGGACGATGAACCAGCCATCGAGTCCAGGACTGATTCGCGTTCTGCGCGGGGGACAGGCAGCGTGATAGCGCGCGGCTTGCCCAGGTTCCTCGCGGCGCCAAAAGCGCTTGCTCGGAATGACAGTCTCAGGAGAAGGAATGGATTCCGGATCGCTGGTGCAGGCCAATAACCCCACCCTTCAATTACCCCCGACCGGCGCGGATTTTGGACGGAGCGTGGGGCCGCGTATCTATCCCGAGCTGCCCGCACAGGAATCAACGCTGGGCGAATACATTCGCGTTCTGGTTAAGCGCAAGTGGACGGTGCTCGCGTGCCTGTTTTCCATCTTCTCTTTAGTTGCCATCGCGAGCCTGAAGATGACGCCGATTTACGAGGCCAGCGGCAGCATTGAAATCAACAAGCCGGATTCGGGACTGGTCAATTTCAATAATTCTCCTACCTTCAACCTCGACTATTACGATCCCACGGAACTGGAAACCGAAGTGATGATCCTGCAAAGCGATTTGCTGGCTTTGCAGGTGGTGAAGGAACTGGGGCTGGACAGGCGGCCTGAGTTTGGGGGAAAAGCACCTGCGCTGCCTTCGTCGCTGGATCTTGCGCCGGATCCGTTGCAGGCGGATTCGTCGCGGACATCGGCGCTAGTCGGGGCTTTCCGTGGAAATCTAAAAGTTACGCTCTCGCCCAACACGCACATTATTAGAGTGTCATTTCGGAGCCCGGATAAGGATTTGACGGCGACGGTGGTCAACACCTTAATGAGCACCTATACCGAGAACAATTTCAAGTCGCGCTTCGATTCCACGATGCAGGCTTCGGATTGGCTGTCGAAGCAACTGGTCGATCTGCAGATGAAGGTAGAGACGTCGCAGGAGAAACTGGTGCGCTATCAACGGGAGCACGAAATCCTGGGCATCGACGAGAAGCAGAACATCATCACGGCGAAGCTTGACGAACTGAATAAGGCGCTGACGGCGGCGGAATCGGAGCGGATGGAGAAAGAGTCGGTATACCGGCTGGTGCAAACCGGAGATCCGGACAGCATAACTTCGGCGGCGAGCGCGCTGGATGCGGCAGGCGCGGGAGGGCCATCGGCTTCAAATCTGCTGGAATCGCTGCGCACCAAGGAAGCCGACGTCAAGATTCAGATGGCGGAGCTGAGCACGCAGTTTGGGCCGTCGTATCCGAAAGTGGCGCAACTGAACACGCAGCTCAAGGAGATTGACGCGCAGATTCTAGCCGAGACGAGAAAGGTTGCGGCCAAGATTCGCGGACAATATATGGCGGCGTTGCAGCGGGAGAACATGCTGCACGACGCTCTGGAGAAACAGAAGCAGGAAGCGAACAAACTGAATGAGAGCGCGATTCAGTACAGCGTTCTGAAGCGCGATCTCGAGAGCTATCGCCAACTATACGAAGGCTTGATGGAAAAAATGAAAGAGGCGGGGGTTTCGGCGGGGTTGAAGTCGAACAACTTCCGCATCGTGGATTATGCGCGGGCTCCTACTGCGCCGATTGAGCCGAACATTCCCCAGAATCTGGCCTTCGCGTTTGCGCTGGGACTGACTTCCGGAATTGGGGTGGCATTTTTGCTCGAGGGCCTGGATAACACGGTGCGCACGACTGAGCAGGCGCAGATGATTTCAGGATTGGCGCCCCTGGGAATGATTCCGATGGGTTCGAGGACGGCTCGAGAGGGTTCTAGCAGCAAGCGGCTGGTGATCGCGGCCTCGAAAGAGGCGGTCGAATTGGTGACGCAGGTTCGGCCGCAGTCACAAATGGCGGAATCGTATCGTGCGCTGCGAACCTCGCTGCTGCTTTCGAATCTTGGGGCGCCACCGAAGGTGATCATGATCACCAGCGCTCTGCCGCAGGAAGGCAAGACCACGACCAGCATCAACTGCGCGGTGGTGCTGGCGCAGAAGGGGATTCGTGTGCTCCTGATCGACGCCGATTTGCGGCGGCCGAGTATTCATAAGACCCTCGGGATGGGTCCTCGCAGCGGCTTGAGCAATGTGCTGACGGGAAGCGCAAGTTTGCAGCAGGCGATTACCCGGTCGCCGGTGCTGCCCAATCTCGCGGTGCTGCCGGCGGGAACGCCGCCACCGAATCCAGCCGAACTGCTGGCATCGACCAACATGCGCGATGTGCTGGAGGAATTGCGCAGCCAGTACGATCACATCGTACTCGACACGCCGCCAGCATTATCGGTGACCGATGCGGTTGTGCTCTCGCCACGGGCCGATGCGATTGTGCTGGTGATACGGTCGGGACACACGACGAAACAAGCGCTGCGACGCTCGCGCGACATTCTGATGCAGGTGAAGGCCAAAGTCTCGGGCGTGCTGCTGAATGCGGTCGATCTGAGTTCGCCCGATTACTACTACTACTACGAATATCAGGGGAAGTATTCGCGCTACTACCGCGACGACGGGCACGATCAGGATCAGGATGAACAGGACGATGGCGAGGTCGAGGACGCAGCGGAAGCTTCGCCGAATAGCGCGTAGAAACGATTCTAAACACACAGGACACAGGGTTAACAGGGTAGCCCTGATGGTGTGACGGCCCAGCGGCCATCTCATATTTCCTGAATAGGAAATCTTGATGCAGATTGCTCTCAATGCAGCGTGGCGGAAACAAACGGTTATCGCTACGGCCCTGGTGTTGAGCGGGATTTACGCGTCTGTGGCCGGACGGCTGTTTGTGGCGTCGGTCTATGCGGACAAGCCGGAACTAGCCAGTCTGCAGCGGGCGGCGCGTCTGGATCCGCGCAACGCCGACTTCCAGAATCGCGTGGGGCGCTATTACGCGCTAGTGGCGAGAGATCCGGCGACCGCGATCGACCCCTACAGAGCGGCAGTGCAGCTTAATCCTCATTCCGCTCGCTACTGGTTCGATTTGGCTTCGGGCTATCAGGTGCTGGGAGACATTTCGAATCAGACCTGGGCGCTCGAACATGCGATTGAAGCGGATCCAGCCACGCCCGATGTGGCTTGGGAGGCGGCGAACTTTTATCTGGTGCAAGGGGAAAAGGAGAACGCGCTGCGCGAGTTTCGCGTGGTGCTGGATAACGAACCGACGCTGGCGCGGCTGGCGATTCAGTTTTGCTGGCGTATTAAGCCTGATGTGGATGCGCTGTTGCAAGAGGTGGTTCCGGTGCGGTCTGTGGCATACACCGAATTTCTCCATCTGCTGATGCGCAAAGAGGAGACGGCCGCGACGGAGAAAGTTTGGGCGGCCCTGATTGCCAGTTCGCAGCCCTTCGAACTGCACGAGGTTTACGACTATATTCTTTACCTTTTCAAGCATCATGAGACAGAGGAGGCGCGTTTGGTATGGGAGCAAGCGGCGCCGCGCTTTGGCTTGTCGTCGTATGTTCCCACACGGAACAACTTGATTGTGAATGGCGATTTCAGCCTGGATGTTTTGAATGGCGGATTCGACTGGCAATATGAGAAACAGCAGAGCGTGGGATTGACGCTCGATCCCAGCGATTTTCATAGCGGGACCCGCTCGCTGCTGATTGCCTTCGATGGGCCCGGTGTCAGCGACGCGGGAATTCGGCAGTTTGTTGCCGTGCAGCCGAACACCACCTATGAGTTCTCCGCTTTTTATAAGAGCGGGGGAATGGAGGGTGCGGGCGGTCCGCACATCGTGATTCAGGATGTTTACACGCAAGCGGTTTTGTATGACAGCGACGAACTGAAGGAGGCAGGCTTCTGGAAGTCTGTGGGCGGCGAATTTACCACCGGAGACAATTGCAAATTGCTAGTGCTGCACATTCGGCGAGTGCCGGAGGGCAGTCCGATACGCGGCAAGCTATGGGTCGACGATTTCGGGTTGGTGGCCCAAAGGCAGTAAACTACTTTGCCGTAAATTTCTTTGAAGAACAATTTGAAGAGCAACAGCAATTCCCAAGATCCACGTCGGCATCGGGCCATGCAGCTCGGCTCCGCGCTACTCTATGGGATTTTTGGCCTGCTGCTGTTTGGGCCGCTGGCGTTCGGGGCGGTCGAACCGTGGTCTATCTTCGTGATGGAGGCGGGAGCGGCGGTATTGTTTCTGTTGTGGGTGGGCTGGCAGGTGCTTGAGGGCGAGCTTAAGGTCCGCTGGAATCCCCTATTTCTTCCCATGGCGGCGTTTGGCCTGCTGGTGGTCTTGCAGCTTGTCTTGCGCCGGAGCGCGTATCCACATGACACGATTTTGCTCGGGTTGCAATACTCCGCGTATGCCATGCTTTGTTTTGTCGCTACCCAAACGCTGATTAGAGGAGCGCAGGCGCGCAAGCTGGCGATGATTTTTTCGATCTACGGCGCGGCGCTCGCCACCTTCGCGCTGATTCAAGGGATTTCATCCAATGGCAAGCTCTATTGGATTCGCGAGCCGCGCATGGGCGGATGGATTTACGG
>JASIKQ010000408.1 GCA_030049565.1 Candidatus Sulfotelmatobacter sp. | reverse complement strand
ATGTATTCGCAGTCCATTTCGCCGTTAGCCACCAGCTTGCAAACGTATTGCATAACGGTGTCATACGGGCGGATGGGGTAAGCCGTAATCACATCGACATCCGCCAGCTTGCAGGCTACCGCGATGGCTTCGCTGCCGGTGATGAGTGCTGTTTCTTCGCTTCGTTTTTTCTGTTCTTCGATGACTGTCGCGACTGCCATGGTGTTTCTCCTATGAAGGAACTCGTTAGTAAAACTCGTTACGCCGGCTGCGAAGACCCAGGTCCCTCGCTGCGCTCGGGATGACAAAGCCAGCTCCGGATGACAAAGCCCCGTCGGAATACCAAACTCTCCGGATGTTATTTTCCGCTAGCGATCTCGAGCATCTCCGGAATTTGCTCCTCATACTGCCCGCGATAACGGAAGCCATGCGACCGCTCCGCAGGATTCTTGATCTTTTCCTCGAGCCAAACTTTGTAACCGTCTTTGTCCTGGCGCCAGCTTTCCCACTGGCTACTGTTGTCTTTGAATTCGGCCTCGTTGACCATGGTCACGCAGTTTTTCACCGGGCAGACGGCTTCGCACACGCCGCAGCCGCAGCAAGCCTTCATGTTCGCGTCATATAGGCCTTCGGGCGTCACGTCGAAGCAAGAATCCGGGCATTGCAGCCAGCACAGCGTGCACTTGATGCAGGTATCGAAATTCACCACCGGCCGCATCGTCCGGGTGCTGAATTTCAGGAAGGTGGGGTTGCGATCGGGCTGGAAGCCGCCCTCGGTGTGATTCTTGGGATCATCCATTTTGTGCCCGGCAGGAATACTGGGGATGCTGATGCCGTCACGCATTTCATGCCACTTGGGCAGATCGAACTTATACGGGACCTCCGGATTGCCCTGATTCGGCTTTACCGTGATGCTGGTCGCGCGCTCGTAAGCGTTGGCCGCCGAGATGGCTTTCAGTTCAGACTTCCATTCCGAGACGATCGCCTTTTGCACCGACTTGAGGCTGAACAGGTCAGGCAGAATTCTGGCGACCGTGCCCAAAATGCGCACATCGGTGTGGTCGTCCTTGTATACCCACAGGCCGGAAAAACTTACCGTGCCCTTGATGATCGACAAGTTGTAGGGTGTCTCCTTGCGATGGGTCATGGCAATGATGGTTTCGGGCGTCTCACGCGAAGTTACGATGAGCGTGCCGCCCGGCTTTAGCAGGCGATTGACCGGCTGAAGTCCATACCACGCCCAAGACTCCACGCCTTTGCACAACGTATCGTCGACGCAGATGGTAATATCGACCTCTTTCGGCTCATACTTGGCCATGCCTTCTTCCAGCGTGGTGGGATCGGTGGCCACAATCGCGAAACCTTTGGCCGGAATGCCATTGCGCTCCGGGCTGTCGCCATAGCGGCCGAAAGATATGCCCACCTTACCTTCGTTGTGGGCCGCCAGCACGATTGCTCTTTGAATTCTGGTCGCCAGAGTTTTTTGAAAAATTCCTCGATAGATGATCTCAATTGCGAATAACCGGCCCATAGAACTTCCTCCATTAATAGAACGAAATTGGCAAAACTTCTCTTGCGAAGTGATTTAATGAAACTCGTTCAAGACAATCTCTTCCACGTCTTCAATGTGGTGCCGCATCGCATCCCTGGCGGCTTCGGTATCGCGGCGCTTGATCGCCGCTAGAATCCTGCGATGACCGGCCAGCGATTTCTGCGAGCGCCCGTCCACTTGCAACGATCGTTCGCGCGTATCGCGCAGCAAATCCATGAGAACGTCGAGCACCTTCAGCACCACGCTGTTCCCCGATGCCAGCGCAATACTGTAGTGGAACTCGGCGTCTTCACTCACCGCCGCTTCTCCCTGCCGCTGTTTCTCTGCCTGCCGCTGGAGTATCTCTTCCATCTCCGCGACATCATCCTCGGAAGCGTGGGTCGCGGCGCGTGCTGCCAAGGGGGGTTCGAGCATTCTGCGAAAATCCAGCAGTTCACTCACCAGCTCGCGCCGGTGTTTCAGCGCCTCGGTAAAGGAATTCACAATCGAGCCGGCGGTCACCTCGCGAACGATTGTCCCCGCGCCTTGCCGCGGCTCAACCAGACCCACGAGCTCGAGACTGCGGATTGCGTCGCGGATGGAACTGCGGCTAACTTTCAGGGTTTCCGCCAGCTCCCGTTCCGAAGGCAGTTTGTCGCCCGGCCGAAGTTTGTTCAAAATCAGCCGTTCGATCTGCCTGGCAACCTCCTCGTACACCTTGTTACGGCGTACGATCTCGAAGTCAGATTTGACTGCGGTTGGCATCGGTTCCCCAAGTGGTCTGATAAGTGGACCAGCCGACAAGATGGAGTATACGCCCGTTGTCAACCCTGCGAACACTTTTTTTCTGAGCTCAATAGGAAAATAGGCTGGAAGGCACGAGAGCGCGCCAAAAGCCGTCAACCCACCAAAAAATCCTTCGCACACCGCCGGCTTGCACTAAAATAGGCCAGCGCAAGACGGCGGATTTCCGTACCCATGGCGGCAATCCAGCCCTCCCGGAGGTTCTGTGCACGTTCTG
>JASIKQ010000407.1 GCA_030049565.1 Candidatus Sulfotelmatobacter sp. | reverse complement strand
CCGCTGCCTATAATCGAGTTCACTACCAGCGCGACCAAACTCCAGCGGCCGATGGCGCGGAGCAATTCGGCCCGCTGGGATTGTGCAGTGGCGGAAGGCATCGCGTGTTTGTACCACATTCGCCGCTTATGCAATAGCGGTTTCAAACTAAGCCCGCTAAACCCTGCGCCAATACTGGGAAACCGCGATAGTCGCGGGTTTCGTTCCTCGCCGGACCAAAGTAATCGCTTGAATTACGAAAGCGCATGATCGTGGGACATCTACCCGCAGCGGGCCGGCGATGAGATGTTGAGCGGGACGCTAACATGGCCAACGATTCTCAGATGGATGACCTTCACACCCGCATGGTACGGGTTACGGAAGATTTAAGGGTCATTCAGCGCGAGCTCAACTGTGCGGCCATGCAAGCGCCCAGCGATCCCGAGCTGATGGAAGCCTTGAGCACGCTGCCCGAGACGGAAGCCATTCAGGTGTTATGCAAATCGCTCGACCAGATGCGCCATTTCCTCTGGTTCTATATGCAGGTGATGAGCAACGACCCCGAACTGGGCGACAAACTACATCAGTCGCAGCAATCTCAGAGCAGCGAAAACAGCCTCGACACTTCCTTTCTCGATAAGCTCACGCGGGCCGATGAGGCGGTATTACTGCGGTACCTGGCCGATGCCAAAGACCGCAAGCCAAATTAGGAGATCGCTACGTTCCGCCTGGCTGTCGTTCACTTCTGAAGATCAGCCGAAACCGAGCTGAACTGCTGCCGGCCGGCGCTTTACGCCACACCGGTTGTTCTGCCGTCTTTAGGCGCAGGTAAGTCTGAAAACTCCAGGTCGCGGTTGTTCCTCCCCACTTCGCGATACACTTCCATCATTCGCCGCACCGATTTTTCCCAGGAAAACTTTGTCACCTGCCGGTAACTGCGCTCTTTCATTTTTTCGCGCAGCGATTGATCCATGAGCACGCGGTGCAGCGCACGCATCAGCTCGAAAACATTTTCGGGATGTACCAGCACTGCGGCATCGCCCACCACCTCAGGCAGGGAAGACACATTGGAGGTGACCACAGGCGTGCCATGAGCCATCGCCTCAAGCGGAGGCAGGCCGAAGCCCTCATACAGGGAGGGGAAGACAAAAATCTTGGCCGCGTCATAGAAAACTCGCAGCACTTCAATGGGAACGAAGCCAAGGAAGCGCACATCGTTTTGCATGCCGCTGCGGACCACGGTGCGGCGCAGCTCGGGATTGCCCGATAGATCGTATCCAATGATGATGAGCTTCAAATCGGGGAAAGCATGATCTTTTTCGAGCTCCGCTTTCAACGCCGAAAACGCTTCAATCATCCGGCCAACATTTTTATGCGGGCTGATCCTGCCTGCATACAGTAAGAACGGATAAGTGACGCGATACCGCTCACCGATGACCTGCCGGTCAGCCATGCTGGCATGCCCATGCAGAAATCTCTCGTCGATAGCGTTGTAAATAACCTCGATGCGTCCCGGCGGAATGGCGAAAAGTTTTTCGATTTCCGTTTTGGTGAAGTTCGAGACCGCGAAGATGCGCGCCGCGCCCCGCAAAGTCCACTTGGTGCAATAAAAGTGCCAGGCACCCCAAAATCCGGGTTGCTGCCGCGGCCGCGACAGGTGCTCGAGCATGTCGTGCACCGTCATCACGTAGGGACAAGGCAAGAGCCGCGGAACCGAAAACAAGTTCGGAATATGCACCAGATCGCAGCGCAGCAACTCCACTGTGTTGCGAAACTCCCAATATCCTTTAAGAGAGTGCTCAAGTTGATTGAGCGCGACCGTGTGGAAGTTTTCCGGCAGCGGCCCGATTTCTTTGACTTTATCGGGAGATCCCAGGAGGAAGTAGGTCGCTTCATGGTCCAGCCGCGCCAGGGTGCGGACCACATTGCGGATGTAGGTTCCCACGCCGAACTCGGTCATCCGCCGGATGTCGATGCCGATCTTCACTGGGGGCATTTAACCACAGAGAGAGCAGGACTTACAGGAGATTTGGCGTACTTGACGAAATCGGGGGGCGACTTCCAGTTACATTCCGCTCCCGATTCTTCCTGGGTCCCGCGCAGGTTTATAATCCGAACAGCGTCTTGCACGCCTGTTTACGATGACGGACCAACTCCGAAAAAAACTGCAGGAAGAAATTGACACGCTCGAACGCGAGCTTGTGCACGAGCTGCCCAAGGAAATCAAGCGCGCCGCGGCTCTCGGCGACCTCAGCGAGAACGCCGAATATCACATGGCCAAGCAGCGCCAGGAGTTCGTCAAGGCCCGGGTGCGGCAGCTCGGCAAGCGCCTCGCCGACCTCTCCCTGACCAACATGAACAACATTCCCCGGGACAAGGTCGGCCTTGGTTCCACGGTCAGAGTTTACGACAGCACCAAGAATGAAGAGACGGAATACAAGCTGGTTACCAGCGAAGAATCCGACGTGGCCCAGGGAAAAATTTCAACCACCTCTCCCATCGGCCGTGCGCTGCTCAATAAAAAAGTAGGCGATGAAACTACCGTCATCACGCCCAGCGGCAAGCGCGAACTTGAAATTCTGAGCCTCACTACTATTCATGATGAGGCCCAAGCCTGATGTCCGCCTCTCCCCTGCCGACCGAGGGTCTTCCCGCATCGCAATCGTCTTCGACTGGCAAGCTCGCTCCAACCGCACTCCCAGAAACGAAAGCGCGCCCGACTTCGCCCGAACCAACTAGCCTTTCCTGGACCTCGGCCTTCGGCCGTGCCTGCGGCGTCCTGCTCGATACCATCGTTCGCTGGCTGGCGCTGTCTCGCATCAATCCCAACGTCCTCACCTTCATGGGATTGGTCGTCAACACCTGGGCCGCCATTCTGTTCGGCTCGGCGAACGCCCTCACGCAACGGCAGCTGTTCTTCTACGCGGGCCTGGTTATCATCTTTTCGGGATTTTTCGATCTGGTCGATGGACAAGTCGCTCGCGCGACAGGCCGCGTCACCCGCTTTGGCGCCTTCTTCGACTCTGTGGTTGACCGCTATAGTGACGCCTCCCAGTTCCTCGGCCTGCTGGTCTTCTACGCGCGCTTCCACCTTTTCTTCTATGTCGTGCTCACGGCTTACGTGATGATCAGCGCGATCATGGTCAGCTACACGCGGGCCCGAGCCGAAAGCCTGATCGGCTCCTGCCGCGTCGGTTTCATGGAGCGCCCGGAGCGCCTGGTGCTGGTCATCCTCGGCGCACTGTTCAACCGCATGGCCCCTGTGCTATGGGTGATTGCGGTGCTTTCGACGCTGACGGTCATCCACCGCATGCGCTATACCTGGACCAGAACCCAGGAGCCTCCATGTTCTCCCAGTTGACATCCCGCAGGCGCCTATGGGGCGCATTCTCCGGCGAGCCCACGCACGCCATCCTTCGTTTCCTCGATTGGCTTGCTGCGCACAGCCTGCCGCCCGACAAAATTGCCGCTCACTATCGCACGGGAAAACGCGGAGAAGAAGACGCCTACTTCTACCTCCGAAAGCTGGGCTACACCATGGTCGCCCGCAACTTTCGCTCGCCACGCTGCCGGGGTGAAATCGACCTGATCGGCTGGGATGGTGAGACTCTTTGTTTTGTGGAAGTTAAGGCGCGAACCACGCGCGACGTAAAGCCCGGAGAAGCGGCCGTCGACCAGCACAAGCGACGCATGATTGCCCAAGTGGTGCGCGAATACCTCCGCCGTTTTCCACCTTCGTGCCAGTGGCGCTTCGATGTGGTCAGCGTATACTATGAGCAGTCGAAAACCAGCCAGCCGCAGATCGAAGTGTTTCGCAATTCCTCCCTGACGGCTTAGAATAGAAGATTCGTCCATCTAATACTGAGGTTCATACGTGCCTGAACTTAGAAAAGATCCTATTGTTGGCCGCTGGGTGATTATTTCTACCGACCGTGCCAAGCGCCCATCGGATTTTGCCCGCGAAAACGTCAAGCTAAAGGGCGGGTTCTGCCCCTTCTGCTACGGCAACGAGAGTAAGACCCCGCCCGAGATTCAGGCTTACCGCCCCGGGTCCAACGGTGGGCCGGCCT
>JASIKQ010000406.1 GCA_030049565.1 Candidatus Sulfotelmatobacter sp. | reverse complement strand
TCGATCTCGTCCAAGTCGATCACGGGCGAGACAATGTCGCCTACGATCTTTGCCGTCCCTACCATGTCGCCCACAAAGTTCCGCTTGCGATCGGGTCCGGCTGGAAAGACCTCTGCCACCGGGACCCCGTGACGCGTAATGCGCAATGGCTGGCGCGTTTTATACACCTGCTCGATTAGCCCAAGGCACTTGGCCTTGAATTTTGAGATAGGAACATCATGCATGACCATTATTTTAACTATAGTCAATATAAAGGTCAATTATCGGGAATCGACACCTAGCCTCCCGCCTTCGCCTTCTTCACCTCTTCCGTCAACGGTGGAACGATGTCGAACAGGTTGCCGACCACAGCATAATCGGCGATTTCGAAGATCGGGGCTTCGGCATCCTTGTTGACGGCAATGATGGCGCGGGAGCCTTTCATGCCCACCATGTGTTGAATTGCGCCACTGATGCCGAGCGCAAGATATAGTTTGGGCGCGACCGTCTGGCCGGAGGAGCCGACCTGGCGGTCCATCGGGAGCCAGCCGGAATCGCAGATGGGGCGGGAAGCGGCGAGCTCGGCACCGAGAGCGTCGGCGAGCTGTTTGGCGATCTCGATATTTTTTTGTTCTTTGATGCCGCGGCCGACGGCGACAATGACCTCGGCCTGGGTGAGATCGACCGCCTGCTTGGCTTCTTTGAAAACTTCTTGCGGCTTATTGCGGATCAGATTATCGGCAATTTCGACGCTGACGGCCTCCACGGGCGCAGCGCTGGCCCCGTCTTCCGCTTTGTCGCCGCGGAAGGAACCGTTCTGAAAAGTGGCGAACCAGGGAGCATCCGAGTTGAAGCTGACGTCGGCAGCAAATTTGCCCTGGAACATCTGGCGGGTAAAGACCAACTTGCTGCTTTCATACTTGAACCCGATGCAGTCGCTGATGACGGCGCGACCCATAGAGTTCGCGAGTTTGGGGACGAAGTCGCGCACCTGATATGTGTGCGGCATGAGCACAAGTTTTGGCCGCTTGTTGGCGATGAATTGCTTCAGCCCGGCCGCGAATGCGTCGGGCGTGTAAGGCTCGAGCTTCGGCGACTGAACCGCATAAACTTTGGCGAGTTTTTTGGCCGCGACCTCAGACGCAAGTGTTGCGGGGTTGGCGCCGGCGACGGCGGCTTCCAGAGTCCAACCTGTGGCGGCGGCGATGGCCTGGCCCGCCGTGATGGTCTCCCAGGAGACGCGGTTGAGTTTGCCTTCGCGTTGTTCGACGACGACTAAGATTGCTTCAGGCATAAATTCTCAGTTCCCAGACAAAACTATCGAGCTTCGCTCGGCGGACAGTCGAGGGCGGCTGTCCCCACATGAGCAGTTACAGCACGCGCAGTTCGTTGCGCAATTTGTCCACTAACTTCTTTGCGATTTCGGCGGGCGGACCTTCGATATGCTCCGTCTTTTTCGTTTTCTGCGGGACGTAGAGTCGTTCGATTTTCTGCAGGTTCTCGCCAATGGCCGACTGCACCTCCGCCAGCGTCACCTTGCGAATCGGCTTGTTCTTCGCCTGCTTGATGCCGATCAACGTGGCATAGCGCAGCTTGTTGATACCGGATTGAATCGTCAGAACTGCTGGCAGCGGCATATCGACAAATTGAAAGTATCCGGCTTCGAGCTCGCGCTTCACTCTGATACCCGTATCTGTCTTTTCAATCTGCATGATGATGGTGGCGTGTGGCCAGCCCAGCAGGTCGGCCAGGATGACACCGGTCTGGGCGTAGCCGTAGTCGTCGGATTGCAGGCCGGTAAAGATGAGATCGTATTTTTCATCTTTGATGGCAGCGGCGAAGGCTTTCGCGGTGTTGAGGGCGTCGAGACCGACGAAGGCATTATCTTCGAGATGAATGGCGCGGTCAGCGCCCTTGGCAAGGGCTTCGCGCAACACCTGCTGGGCACGCGCTGGGCCGGAGGTGATAACGGCTACTTCACCTTTATGCTTTTCTCTTTGCCGCAAAGCCTCTTCGAGCGCGAATGCATCGGGTTCGTTTACTTCATACGAAACGTCTTCGCGGATCCATGCGCCGGATTCGTTGAGCTTGAGCGGCGCGTCTTTCTGCGGCACCTGCTTCATGCAGACCAGTATCTTCAAAACCGTAAGTCCCTTTCCCAATGACTCTCGACAGTCAGAGCAAACTCGTCAGTATAAAGGAAGCGAGCCAAGCGCGCGAGTTCTGTGACGCACAGGACGCGCCACCTTCGCGCGGCTCGCCCAGGTTCCTCGCTTCGCAAAAAAACGCTCGCTTGGAAAGACAATTCAAACGACTACTACCAAGGCGGCATGTGATGCAGGTCACAGACTATGCTGCCTCGGCCGCGTCAGCATGGCCGAGGGGCTTTTCATGCCAGACCACACTCTACAAGCCATGTGTCAAAGCATTATCGACGGCGCGCCCGATACGGCTTTCGATCTGGCGAGGCGCGCGATTGCGGCGGGCGTTGCGCCGCTCGACGCCATCAATAACGGATACGTGCCCGGAATGCACGCCGTGGGCGAACAGTTCGCGCGGGGGCAGCTATTCTTGCCGGACATGATGGCCTCCGCCGAAGCCATGCGGGCTGCGATGGCCGTGCTCGAACCCGAATTGAAAAAATTAGGAAGCGAGAGGCCGACGGCGGGTGTTGTGGTGCTGGGAACCACGAAGGGGGATATTCACGAGATTGGAAAGATTCTGGTTGGAACACTGCTCTCGGCGCATGGTTTCAAGGTGCACGATCTCGGGGTTGATGTCGGCGGAGAACAGTTTGCAGCCAAGGCTCG